>CAUOQW010000416.1:0-3383 GCA_963506825.1 uncultured Cellvibrio sp. | reverse complement strand
TCCGCGACAGCGGCCAGCAAAATATCGCCCACACTTTTGCCTTTACCGTCTTTAAATTCATGAAAACTGGTGCCGTGTAATTGCGGGTCAAGTGGGGTAGCCACGAAGTTGAGCTTTTCATCCGCCACATACACATATTCGCTCTTGTGGTAGATGTTATTGCGTAGAATTTGGGTTGCAGCTTCCTTGGCTTTGGCTTCATCCAGCATGCCGCTAGCGGCAAGTTTCTCCATTTGCACCACTGTCGCGTAGGTGCTGTTGAGCAGCTCCTCAACCCGCGCGCTATTGTCCAGATTGCTTGAATAACGCAGGGTAAAAAGGCCAATCAACATAATACCGAGCAGGCCAATAAAGATCAGGCTGCTGAGAATCCAGATTTTAACGCGGAGAGACATTGCTACCTCCAGCAGGGGTATAGAAGTAAAGGCTGATTAAGGGATGGGGTTAATTTGTTGTTTGTGTCGCTTGAGATTAGGGTTGCTAGACAACGTTGTCAAACGATTTTCGGCGATGTTAAGACTTTTTAGAATGGGATTTCGATGGAATTAGATTAATAAAGATTATTTAGACGACATTTTTATCTGCATATCGCACAAAACTCATACCTCCATGGCCAAAAACCTAGGTTCTGTCGGACTTGAATCCCTCAATCTCAACCCCATATAGCAGGCACTGAATTGTTTTGCGGTAGCCAATCCGCGCGAAAATCCTAGGAGAAAATTGTGTCCACAGAAGATTACCAAGACATCCAAAACGCTGAAGCCCAGCCAGAAGCTGAATCTGCTGAAAAGGTAGAAGTGAGCATTGAGGGCTTGCAAGCGCAGCTGGCGACTCTCGCTGCCGCTTACGAATCTGCTAAAGAGCAATCCTTACGTTCACAGGCGGATGCGCAAAACGCCCGTCGCCGCGCTGAGCAAGATATCGAAAAAGCCCACAAGTTCGGCCAAGACAAAATCGTTAACGATTTGCTGCCGGTGGTGGATAACCTTGAGCGCGCACTTTCAACAATTGATGCTAGCAATGAAGCCTTCACGGCAATTGCCGAAGGTATCCAACTTACCTACAAATCGTTTATCGATGCCCTTGCTCGTCACCAAGTGATTGTCGTGAATCCGCACGGCGAGCCCTTTGATCCCAATTTGCATCAAGCGGTATCGGCACTGCCGAACCCCGATGTAGAGCCCAATACCGTGATCAACGTATTCCAAAAAGGCTATACCTTGCACGGTCGTTTGGTTCGCCCGGCGATGGTTGTGGTTTCTAAAGCGCCGTAGAACGTAAGTCTCCGCTCATCCTGAGCGCGAAGCAGTCGAAGGATTCGTGATGCCCTTCGATAGTTCGACAGGCTCACTACTCAGGGTGAGCGGAACGAGTTAGAAGAAATTAAATAGCAACAAAATTTGTAAGGAATTTTTTAGAGCTGCACTTGAATTACATTTGTCAGCTCCAATATAGAAACCAACGGTAGATGAAAGTCTGCGACTCGCTGCAAATAGCAGGAGATGCATGATAAGTCTGACCATTAATTAACATTTCGTGCAATGACTGCTTTTAATTCCAAAGGGGCAATGCGCGTACTCTGTAACAACAGATACACAGAAATCTAGGAGCAATATCATGGGTAGAATTATCGGCATTGACTTGGGCACCACCAACTCTTGCGTATCAGTATTAGAGGGCGGTAAGCCAAAAGTTATCGAGAACGCCGAAGGCGACCGCACCACGCCGTCCATTATTGCGTTCACTAACGACGATGAAATTTTGGTAGGTCAATCTGCCAAGCGTCAATCAGTGACCAACCCGCACAATACTTTGTACGCGGTAAAGCGTTTGATTGGTCGTAAATTTAAAGACGAAGTTGTGCAAAAAGACATCAAGATGGTGCCTTACAAAATCGTTGCAGCCGACAACGGCGATGCATGGGTAGAAATCAAAGGCGACAAAAAAGCACCGCCACAGATTTCTGCCGAAGTGTTGAAAAAAATGAAAAAAACCGCTGAAGATTATCTCGGCGAAGCAGTAACTGAAGCGGTAATTACTGTTCCTGCGTACTTCAATGACTCACAACGTCAAGCCACTAAAGATGCTGGCCGTATTGCGGGTCTCGATGTAAAACGTATCATCAACGAACCCACTGCTGCAGCACTTGCTTACGGTTTGGATAAAGGCGTGGGTGACCGCACTATCGCTGTGTACGACCTCGGTGGTGGTACTTTCGATATTTCAATTATTGAAATTGCTGACGTAGATGGCGAACACCAATTTGAAGTTCTTTCAACCAATGGCGATACATTCCTCGGCGGTGAAGACTTCGATATGCGTTTGATCGAATTCCTCGCAGACACTTTCAAGAAAGATACCGGCATTGATTTGCACAACGATCCTCTCGCACTGCAACGTTTAAAAGAAGCGGCAGAAAAAGCGAAAATCGAATTGTCATCAGCGCAACAAACCGAAGTGAATTTGCCTTACATCACTGCAGATGCATCTGGCCCAAAACACTTGGTGGTAAAACTGAGCCGCGCGAAACTCGAGTCTTTGGTTGAAGATTTGGTTGCCCGTTCAATGGAACCCGTAAAACAAGCCATTAAAGATTCAGGCATCGATATCAAAAAAATCGACGACATTATTCTTGTAGGCGGTCAAACGCGTATGCCATTGGTGCAAAAAGCCGTAGCAGATTTCTTCGGCAAAGAGCCACGTAAAGACGTAAACCCAGATGAAGCAGTAGCCATCGGCGCTGCAATTCAAGGTTCAGTATTGTCTGGCGAAACTACCAACGTATTGTTGTTGGACGTTACTCCATTAACACTCGGTATTGAAACCATGGGCGGCGTTGCCACTCCATTGATCGACAAAAACACCACGATTCCTACCAAGAAATCGCAAGTGTTTTCAACGGCAGATGACAACCAATCTGCGGTAACTATTCACGTGGTTCAAGGTGAGCGCAAACAAGCGTCGCAAAATAAATCACTCGGCCGTTTCGATTTGAGTGACATTCCCGCAGCGCCACGCGGCATGCCACAAATTGAAGTAACGTTTGACATCGATGCCAACGGTATTTTGAACGTAAGCGCGAAAGACAAAGCGACTGGCAAAGAGCAAAGCATCGTGATTAAAGCATCATCAGGTTTGAGCGATGCTGAAATTGAAAAAATGGTAAAGGATGCAGAGGCTAACGCAGAGGCGGATCGCAAGTTTGCTGAGACAGTAGCAGCGCGCAATACACTTGACGGTTTGATTCACGCAACTGAAAAAACCGTAAAAGAAGCTGGCGATAAAGCAACGGCAGAAGAAAAATCTGCCATTGAAGCGGCATTGACTGAAGCGCGCGATGCATTGAAAGCAGATGATCTTGCATTGATCGAAGCCGCTACCAC
>CAUOQW010000415.1:0-3391 GCA_963506825.1 uncultured Cellvibrio sp. | reverse complement strand
GTTAAGCGAGCTTCCTTTCCACCAATGCCTGTGGGATTATCTGCCGCTTAGCAGCGCGATAAGTCTAATCAAGAGGTGCCTGTCTATGTCCAACCACTTTTACCACTTGCTCGCCACTTGGTTGCCGCTGAAAGATGAGGCCAACTGGGTATTGGGCGCGGTAATTAATACACGCGGCTCGGTTTATCGCAAAACCGGCGCGCTTATGTTGTTGAGCGATGCCGGCCACCAATTAGGTTTGTTAAGTGGCGGCTGCATTGAATCAGATTTACTTTTACAGGCGCGCAAAGTAATCGCACTGGGTAAATCACGCAAAGTGGTGTACGACGCCAGTGACGACAGCAATATCGCATGGCGGTTAGGTATAGGTTGTGGTGGTGCCGCTGAAATAGTGTTACACCCCTGCAACGCGCAAAATCAATTTCTCCATTTACCTGCTATTTTTTCCTGTTTGCAACAGCAACAAGCATGCAATATGAATTTGCATATTGAAACCGCACAGGCAAGTTTTACGCCCTGCCCGCGTGTATTTGAACAGCGCCAACACGGCACCTAGCAACACATAAATGGCGAACAAGTTCTTTCAACATTAATTAACCCACTGCCGCATTTGTTGGTATTAGGAAACGGTGTAGATGTTATTCCACTCTGCCAATTAGCCTTGGTACTCGGCTGGCGCGTTACACTTGCAGACCAACGTTTAAACGCACACAAACGCGAAAATTTTCCAGCGGAAATTACCGCGTTAAGTGTTTGCGCGGCTGAATTAGATAACGAATTATTGCAACAAGTAGATGGCGTAGTTATAGCGCACCACAATGTTCGATTAGACGCCGCAGCTATAGCAGCATTACAAGAAAAAAACATGCGTAAACCTTACATAGGATTACTCGGCCCAGCCAAGCGCAAAGCCGATGTGCTCGCTTGCGCCGGTTTACAGGAAGCACAATTGTGTTACCCCATCGCGGGGCCTATGGGTTTAGCATTGGGCGGCGATTTACCGGAGAACATCGCCTTATCGATATTGGCAGAATGCCACGCAAAAATATTTGGCAGCAGCGCAATGTCTTTAAGTGCTATGGCCTTAAGCAACATGCTTGCAAATCAAGAAGCTGCGATGAATTTTCCACTGAATGCAGTCGCCGCACTATGACGCTTGATGTTTTAACTCTTAATTGCCTAACTCTTGATGTTTTAATACTGGCCGCAGGCAGCGCCAGCCGTTTTGGTAGCTGCAAATTATTGGCAGATTGGCAGGGGCAACCTTTAATTACCGAAAGCATTAAAGCTGCGAGTGCACTTAAACCTGAAAAAATAATCATTGTGGCCGGTGCGTTCTATTCACAATTAAAAGAATCAAGATTAATAGAAGCGCACTTAAAACTGGGTAGTGTTGAGCTTATAGAGTTTCGCGATTGGCGATTAGGCATGGGGCATTCGCTGGCATTTGGTGTGAGTCAATTGCCCAACGATAATCCTGTTTTGATTTTATTGGGTGATCAACCACTCATAAGCGCGCAAGATTTACAAAATTTATACAGCGCTTGGCGTGCGCAGCCAACGCAAATCGCCTGCGCAAGTTTTGCGAATACGTTTGGAGTGCCTGCAATTTTTCCTGCACGATTCAAAACAGAATTACTTGTATGCAGCGGAGATCGCGGTGCAAAAGTGTTGCTTACTCGTTACGTAAATGAACTTATTAAAGTACCCATACCCAACGCAGAATTTGATGTAGATACACCAACGGATCTTGATAACTTATTGCTAGAAAACACTGCTAACTGATCGATTGAATTTATTGCTAGCCAACTGAATATGTCAAAGGAGTTTCCACATGATTTCACTCACGATTAACGGCAAAGCCCATCAGCTCAATATAGACCCGGATACTCCTTTGCTCTGGGCACTGCGCGACGAATTAAAAATGACCGGCACCAAACTTGGTTGCGGTATGGCGCTCTGCGGTGCCTGCACTGTGCACATTAATGGCAGCCCCGTACGCTCATGCAGCTTACCTATATCTGCCGCGAGCGGTGCCGACATTCGAACGATTGAAGGCATTAAGTCACCGGCCTTTGACGCAGTGCAACAAGCGTGGCGCAAGTTGGATGTAGTGCAATGCGGTTACTGCCAATCCGGGCAAATAATGTCAGCCACAGCACTGCTGCAAACCAATAAAAAACCTACCGATGCTGATATTGATGCCGCCATGTCGGGCAACCTCTGCCGCTGTGCGACCTATCAACGCGTTCGCGCTGCAATTCACCAAGCGGCTGATGCTTTGGGAGGTAATTCCAAATGAATTTTCTAAATCAATTCACTCCACAATCAGTACAAAGTGAAGACTCAACCACCCTATCACGCCGCACATTTTTACAGGCAATAGGTGTTGGCGGTGGTTTATTAATTGGCAGCGGATTTATTGCTGGCAGCACGCCCGCATTTGCAGCAAACACGCATTCGCCAACCGCAAGTTCAGCGCCGAGCTTTAATGCTTTTTTAAAAATTACGTCAGATAGCAAAGTAACTATTGCGGTTAAACATTTGGACATGGGCCAAGGCGTGAGTACCGGTTTAACCTCATTAGTGGCAGAAGAGTTGGATGCAAGCTGGGAGCAAATGGAATGGGAATTTGCACCCGCCGACGCCACCAAATACAACAATTTATTTTGGGGCCCAAGCCAAGGCACTGGCGGTTCATCGTCTATCGCCAACTCTTATATGCAGTTGCGGCAGGCCGGTGCTGCCGCGCGTGCCATGTTAGTCGCTGCCGCTGCCGCAGAATGGAAAGTACCCGCCGCAGAAATTCGCGTGAGTAAAGGCGTTATTTCTCACGGCAACCGCACCAGCAATTTTGGCGCGTTCGCCGCTAAAGCATCGCTCTTAGCTGCACCACAACAACCCGCATTAAAAGATCCCAAAGATTTTCAATTGATTGGCAAAAGTATTCCGCGCAAAGACAGCGCAGAAAAAACCAGTGGCCAAGCAATATATACGCAAGATATTCAATTGCCCGGCATGCTCACTGCGCTGGTCGCTTACCCGCCGCAGTTATTCGGCAAAGTTAAAAAGTTGGATGCCACAAAAGCCAAAGCATCGCCCGGTATTATCTCCATCGTAGAATTTCCGCGCGGTGTTGCGGTGGTCGCAGAAAACTTTTGGGCAGCGCAAAAAGCGCGCAAGCTTTTGCAAATAGAATGGGATTTATCCGCGTGCGAAACACGCAGCAGTGATCAACTGTTTAAAGCCTGCCACGAAGCCGCCAACAAAACGGGTAACATCCTAAAAAATACCGGTGATGCCGCGGCAACACTCGCCAGCGCCAAAAAAGTGATTACCGCAGAATATGAATTGCCCTATATCACTCACGCAGCAATTGAACCAATTAATT
>CAUOQW010000414.1:0-3403 GCA_963506825.1 uncultured Cellvibrio sp. | reverse complement strand
CGAGACGAAACAAACCAGCGAAGATACCTTAACGCTAACCTTGGCTCCATCGGGTGGTGCGGTTGCGGTATTTAAGAAGTAAGTTTTAGTCTGTGAAAAATCGCCCTCCAAGCTCCAGCTTCGGGGGCGTTTTTGTTTTGTGGATTCAGATTAATTATGCTGATGTTTTTATGGGCTTCAGTTTGTTGGCTAATAAAAATCCAGCTTCTACACTCCCCGTCGTTTTTGCTTTCGCCTTATTTACAATAATGACTATCAACTTTTAATGGCTATAGGATTTGCTATGTTTCGAATTATTGCAGTTGTTGTTTCTGTGTTGCTTTTTTCTTCGCTTGCTGTCGCTAAACCAGCAGCGCCTGAGTCATCCATAGGGCAGGCATTTTCGGATGCAATTATTAAACGTTATAACCCCACCATTGATGAATTGGGGCATCATGGTTGGGATCATTCAAATAGTATTGTTCTGCATGGCATAGAAAAAAATTACCACAAGACGCATAACAAAAAATATCTGAAATACATTAAGGCTTATGCAGATAGTTTTATTAATAAAGATGGCAGCATTAAAAGTTTAACGCCAACCTTGGATGGTATGCACCCCGGTGTGTTGTGTTTATTTTTATATGAGCAAACCCGTGATGAAAAATATAAGCTCGCCGCAAAAACGATGCGTGATCATTTGCTCGGTACTCCTGCTAAACCCTCTGTTTTTAATAAAACGCCTGATGGTGCTTTCTGGCATAAAAATAACGACAAGTATAAAAACGTTATCTCTGTAGATGGCCTCTATATGTATGCGCCATTTTTAATTCGCTACGGTGTTATGTTTAATGATCCTGAAGCTATAGATATTACGACTCAGCAAATTTTATTGGTGACATCCCATTCGTTTAATATCAAAACTAATTTGCCGTACCACGCGTGGAATTACGATAAAAATAAACCATGGGCGCATGTAATTACCGGCTCTTCTACGCAATTCTGGTCGCGAGCTGTGGGTTGGTTTTCTATGTCCTTAGCGGATGTATTGGAGTATTTGCCGGTAACGCATCCTAACCGCGATAAAATTTTATTTTTATACCAAAGTTTGGCAAAAGGTATTCAAGCTGCGCAAAATCCTGCGGATGGTTTTTGGTATCAGGTGGTGGATGCTTACAATCAACCTAACAATTACCCCGAAGCCAGCGGCACCGGTATGATGATTTATGGTTTGCAAAAAGGCGTGGATTTAAAGTTGCTGGATCCGTCTTATCATGAGGTTGCTGCAAAGGCTTGGCAGGCGTTGAAAACAAAAATCACAACTTACAAAGATGGCGGCCCGCAAATGAACTCGGTTGCACCACCCATGGGAAGCCAAGTGGATTACCAAGGTTATGTGGCGATTCGCCCAGTGAGTGTGCCAGCGGAAACGGGTGCGGATGCTCCCCATGGTTATATTGGGGTTTTAATGGCATCGGCAGTGATGGAGAAAAAGTAAAACGCAATTAATAGTCAGTGATTTTTAAAACAATAAAAAGCGCGCTAGAGAAATCTAAGCGCGCTTTTTATTTATTAAGGGTGAGTGCGTAACCTCGTATGAGTCGCGACTTTATTGTATTTGAATCTACCCTCAGAAAGTCACTTAGATATAGTTATAGCAGTGTTTGATTAAGCGTTCGACAGTCAATGCACAACTATCTATAATCGGTGTGTGCATATAAAAATAAATTCATATTTAAAATAAAGGTCTGGGTATGTTTGGAGCTAAACCAAAAAAGATAGTCATTCTAGGTGGTGGAACGGCGGGATGGATGGCAGCGGCGGCCTTTGCAAAATTTCTGGAAGGTGGTCAGTCCAGCGTTACCCTGATTGAATCTGATCAGATAGGCACAATTGGGGTGGGTGAGGCAACTGTACCGGGCATTCATCAGTTCAACCATTTTTTGGGTATCTCTGAACTGGATTTTATTCAGTCAACACAGGCGACTTTTAAGCTCGGGATTCTGTTTAAAGATTGGTTCAAATCAGAGCATTCATTTTTTCATCCTTTTGCGAAATACGGTGCTCCGATAGCGGGGGTGGATTTTTACCAGTGTTATGTGTCACTGCTTAAGTGTGGTAAGGCTTACTCATTGGAGGATTTCTGTCTGGGTACACAAATAGCACTCAGTGAGAAGTTTGTGCAGCCAGATGATGCTCCCGAAACACCCTTGGCGAAATTTAACTATGCCTATCATTTCGATGCCTCGCTGTATGCCAAATTTCTGCGTCGTTATGCTGAAGGCCGCCATGTCACCCGTATTGAAGGAAAGCTTCAACAGGTTGTGCGCAACGAAAAGTCAGGCGCGATTCAATCCTTGCTACTGGAGTCTGGTGTTGATGTAACTGGCGATATTTTTGTTGACTGCACCGGCTTCTCAGCACTCTTAATTGATAAAACCTTGGGAGTGGATTACCTGGATTGGTCTGAGTGGCTGCGTTGTGACCGCGCTGTTGCGGTACAGACCAGTAGCGTTCGTGCTCCTGTACCCTATACACGCTCTCAAGCTCTGGCGGCTGGTTGGCAATGGACTATTCCGCTACAGCACAGGGTGGGAAATGGTTATGTGTATTCAAGCGCGCACATCTCTGACGATGAAGCTACAGCGGCTTTACTGTCTAATATTGATGGTGAATGTTTAAGCGATCCTCGCGTAATTCGATTTTCCGCGGGCATGAGAAGGCGATTTATCGATAAAAACTGTATTGCCTTGGGCTTGGCCAGTGGCTTTATTGAGCCCTTGGAATCGACATCTATCTCGTTAATTCAAACCGGTATAGAGAAAGTGTTGAAGTTTTTTCCTGAGCTGGAGCTTGATGAGGCGGCTGTTCGCAAGGCAAATGACTGGAATGAAATGGAATATTCCCGCTTAAGAGATTTCATTATTCTTCACTATAAATTAAATCAGCGGGACGATAACGCGTTTTGGCGCTCTGTGGCTGCCATGGATGTACCCGATATGCTGGCTCATAAAATATCTCGATTTACGCAAGATGGCTCATTGGTGAATTATGAGCTGGAGACCTTTCTAGATGCGAGTTGGCTATCTATGTATAACGGTTTTCAGGTGATTCCTGAGCGCTCACAATTAATATTGGATGAGCGTCAGCAGGCGCAGTTGGTTGTTGCTTTTGATTCAATGCGTTCAGCTATTCGCCAAGGGGCTGCAATGGCCATCCCTCACGATGAGTTTTTGTCGACAGTCTATCGTCCTTGACCCTCAATTTGAGGGTCTTCTTTCAATCTAATCTATCCAATCAAGTCCTAATCCAAGCTCCCAATTTAAGTTACTCCATTTTTTGTCCCACCCATTTCACCATTCGTTGCCTATTCATTTCATATTTAAAATGCGATTTACATGAAAATCTTATATGTAATAAATAT
>CAUOQW010000413.1:0-3412 GCA_963506825.1 uncultured Cellvibrio sp. | reverse complement strand
TGTATTTACATAAACTCAGTGCCGATGGCAAAACGCTTCTGGATGACGGCCAAGTTATTTATAAAAATATAAAAGAACAACCCGTGATTGAAGGGCCCAAGTTTCTAAAAAGAAATGACTACTATTATATTTTTGCACCTGCGGGCGGTGTTGCTACTGGTTGGCAAACGGTATTGCGTTCTAAAACTATTTACGGCCCTTACGAAGCCAAAATTGTTATGCACCAAGGCACAACCGCTATTAATGGGCCGCACCAAGGCGGCATGGTGGAATTAGATTCCGGCGAATGGTGGTTTATGCATTTTCAAGATCGCGGGGTCTATGGTCGCGTTGCCCATTTACAACCTATGACATGGGAAAACGATTGGTCAATCATTGGCAATGATGCTAATAAAGACGGTATTGGTGAGCCAGCATTGGAATGGAAAAAGCCCACTATTGCTACAACTCAATCACCCATCTCTATTCCGCAAACAAGCGATGAATTTGATACAAAAAAATTAGGCCTGCAATGGCAGTGGCACGCCAATCCTAAAGCTGAATGGTATTCACTGAATCGCGAACAAAAAAATCAGCTAAGACTTTATGCCGTGCAAAATTTAACCCAGGCAGGCAATTTGCGCTTCGTGCCTAATTTACTGTTACAAAAATTTTCAGCGCCGGAATTTGTGGCAACCACCAAAGTTAATTTTCACCCCGATGGCAAAAAAGATAAGGCAGGTTTGGTTGTGATGGGACAAACCTGGGCTTATCTTGCATTCTATAAAACCGAGAATGAAACACGCTTAGGTTTATTTCATGGGGCCTATGAACAGTACGATGATCTCACTAAAGAAATTAGCTCTATTGCAATAGCTTCAAACCCTGAGAACCAATATTCCGCTTATTTCAGAGTAGAGGTTCGCGAAGGCGGCAAAAGTCAATTTTCCTACAGCCACGATGGTATAAATTTTTTATCCATAGGCGAGCCCTTTCAAGCAACCAAGGGTGTCTGGATTGGTGCCAAAGTGGGATTGTTTAGTATCAGCGCCAGTATTGAAAAAAGTGCAGGTTATATGGATGTGGATTGGTTTAGAGTTGATTAGAACTGAGTTTATTCATACGCAAATAACTTTAAAATAAATACATCATTGAGGCGATATAATGTATAGAAAACTACTCATAACTAGCTTTTCACTTGCTATTTGCTTTACTCCGCTAGCACTTGCTGACGAAAAATCTGATAAAAAAGTTGCACAACAGAAATCGCTATTAGAAACCAGTAGTGCAAAGCTAATGCTGGATGTTCGCAACCAGCATATCAAGTTAGATATTTTTCATAACAACAACAAAATCATTGCACTCACCGATATTCGTTTTAACAATGTTAAAGCCCTGCAATGGACATTAAAAAAATCCTCAGAAAATTCAGTCACGTTGGAGGGTGAGTTTCCCGCGCATGTAGATTTCTACAATCCCGTTACTAATAATGAGCATCGCTTCGCAACCCTTGTTATCAGCAAACTAGACAGTGGCTTTCGTATTAATGCCGAACCTACTTGGGGTCGTACCACCGATTTACAATTTGATCATTTAGGCGATCATTTTTTTGGCTTATCTGAACCACTACAACCCGATGGTCAACTCTCGCCAGATTTAACCGGCAGCAGCGTGAATGTCGATATCAATAGTGAAGATGCTTATCTCCATGAAAATTACGCAACCGCCTATTCAGCGTTTTATATGAGCAGCTTTGGTTATGGCAGTTTTTTCGATAGCTTTGCCCGCGGCCGTTATGATCTAGCAATTAATGGAAAAAATCGCATCGTTCACGACACAGGCAATTTGGATTGGTATGTATTTTTAGGCAAAGATGGCGTTGAAATTCAACGTGCCTATTTTTCATTAATAGGTTCGCCCAAAGCTGTACCCGCTTGGGGCTTGGGGCCTATGGGCTGGCGCGATCAAAATAATGGTGGTGCACCCGAAATTCTGGATGATGTAAAAAAAATGCGGGAGCTGCGTATTCCATTCACCTCTTGGTTTGTGGATCGCCCTTACAGTGATGGCACACATGCTTGGTCAAAAATGAATTTCAATTCCAAATTTGCTAACCCCCAACAATGGATTCAGCAGTTGCGCCAACAAGAAGGTTTAGAGTTTATGACCTGGACAGCAACGGCAACCTTTGGTGATAGCACGCTAGGCAAGCATCTCGCAGGAAGTTTTTCTTATCTCGATTTAACAGATGCCAAAACCGTTGAAACATTTCAAAAAAATCTCGCAGAAAAACAACACGCTTTCGGCGTAAAAGGCCACAAGATGGATCGTGCCGATGAAATCTTTCCTGTTGCAGAAGTTTGGGTGGATAAAACGGTTAGCATCGCCAGCCGCCGCAATCAATATTCCTATTTAATGGCAAAAGTTCACGATCAAGCCCTGCGTAAACAATGGGGCGATGATCAAATGACATTTGCTCGCTCAGCATATCAGCGCAGCCAACCTTACCTCAGTGCAATTTGGGCGGGCGACCCACGTACAAGCTGGGAAGGTCTACAAAGTAATTATGCTAACGCTATGCGCGCATCTTTTATGGGCTTCCCGGTGTGGGGAACTGATGTGGGTGGCTATCAAGGCGATGGTTATATTCCAGAAAATCTTTATATTCGCTGGATGCAAGCTGGCAGCATGAGTGGCTTGTTTGAAATTAAATTAGATGGCGCAGGCGGTTCCGGACGCGACCGCATGCCTTGGCAATACGATGAAAAATTCCAATCGCTGTTTCGCACTATTTGCGAAGACCGCATGCAATTTTTGCCTTATCTTTATTCGCTCGCTAATACCAGTGCTCTTACCGGTGCAATGATGCAACCCTTGGCCTACCGCCATTTGCAAGACAAAAATACTTACAGCATCGCTGATCAGTTTTATTTAGGAAGCGCACTCTTAATTGCGCCGGTGTTGGATGATGGCGTAAAGCGTAAACTCTATTTGCCTAAAGGCCATTGGGTTGATTTTAATAATACCGCTCTGCGCTACGAGGGAGGGAAAACAATAACTGTAGATGCCCCACTGGATAAACTGCCGCGTTTTATTGCTGAGAATTCTATTTTTGTACAAGGCGATATTTATAAAGGCAGCAATCGCAATTGGAGTGCGCAAGCGCCCCGCTTAAGTATTGTCGCTAACCCTGCGCAATTTCAGGCAAGCACACAGTTTATTTATGTCGATCTACTCGATGTGAATAAACAAAAACTTATGCGTATGGAGCGCAACAAAACTGAGTTGCATTTGTATATTCCAGCACTTAAGCATGCCAGCGATTTGAATTTTCTTTTATTGAAAACACCTAATGCAGTAGAAATAAATGGTAATCCTGTAGCTTTCACCTTTGATTAAAAGAATCAGCGTATTCAGTTACCGCTTCAACCTG
>CAUOQW010000412.1:0-3414 GCA_963506825.1 uncultured Cellvibrio sp. | reverse complement strand
TGCAGGCTTATGCATGGCCCGGCAACATTCGCGAGCTGAGTCATATGATGGAGCGCGCGGTGTTACTCACGCAAACTGGTGAACTGACGGCGGCGCAATTAAATTTGCCGGTTAATACGCAAAACAAAACTGTAGCATCTGCTGATGCCTTGCCGATGATGACTTTAGAAGCTGCCGAGCTGCAGCTAATTAATCAAGCGCTTGCAGATTGCGATGGCAATAAACAAAAAGCCGCCGATTTATTGGGCATCACCAAATCATCTTTATATCGCCGGTTAGAAAAATATGACTTGGCGAACTGATTCGCTAGAAACTCAATTAAAAATTGCGTTTGCAGTGTGTTTGCTGCTGCAGTTTTTTTGCTGCGGTTTTTTGCTATTGGTATTTCCGTGGTGGAAAGTCGCTTTGGTGGGGACTTTTTTGCTGGTGATAAATGGGTTGATATTTCGCCGTATTTATCAAAAGGTACTAGTTGCATTTCGCCGCGCCAGCGTGCAATTGGAAGCGCTACAGCATCAAGATTATAGCCTTTTTGCCAAACCGATTTTTGCCAGCGGTAAAGTCGCGGAGTTTCATCAACAATTAAATACACTCGGTGATTCGCTACAGCAACATAAGAGCCATTACGATCAACAATTGTTTTTGCTCTATCGTCTTATAGATCAATTAAACACGCCGATTCTAGTGTTTGATCATCGCTCACAACTGAGCTACGCCAATGCTGCCTTCGCTGAATTATTTGGGCGCCCTTGGCAAGCCTTACGTCATGCATCACCTTCATTATTAGGGCTAGTCGCCGAACCAGAATGGCACTTTACAGATTCAGCTAAAGCGCAACAGTGGCAAATTCGTCACAGCCGTTTTCTCGATCAAGGTCAAAGTCATCAACTTTTAGTCTTTATTAATATTCAGGCAGCACTGCGCGAAGGTCAATTGCAGGCATGGCAAAAATTGATTCGCGTATTGAGTCATGAGATTCGCAATTCGCTCACACCAGTTGCGGCACTTACACAAAGCTTGCAAGGCAAAGTGAGCAGTGAGCGCGAACAACAAGCCTTGGAGTTAATTGGCGAGCGCTGCCAGCATTTACAAGATTTCGTGAGCCGCTATGCCGAGTTGCACAAACCTTTGCATTTGCAACCGCAATGGTTAAGTGCAGAAGCGCTTTTTCAGCGACTAACCGCGTTATTTCCCGATGCGCAATTACAAGCCAAAGGCTTGCAAATAGAACTTTGGGCTGACTCGGTATTTTTGCAGCAGGCACTAATTAACTTAATTAAAAATGCAGTTGAAGCGGGTAGTCCTGCAGGCTCAATTGAAATGATTTTTAGCCAGCGCGAACAGGGTAATGAAAAGAGCAATGAAATTCGTATTGTCGATGGCGGCCAAGGTATAGCCAACCCCGACAATCTTTTTGTGCCCTTCTATAGCACCAAAACCCAAGGGCAGGGCATTGGTCTGAGTTTGAGTCGTCATATCATCGAACAGATGGGGGGAATGCTTACTCTAAGTAATAACGGAAGTGGTGTTGGGGCTTGTGCGTTGATCCAATTGAATCGTCCGCATTAATAAAGTCGAGTCCGATTTCGGAATTCAGCGTCCGATATCGGACTAATCGCTGTTGTTTACGCCTTTCGTTTAAAATAAATTCATGTAAATCAATACCTTAATTTTTGGCACAGACTTTGTAATAGCTAAATTCATATCATCATTACAAAGTTAATTCGCATGGATATCGCTAAACCTAAATCATCATTCCGTTTCAAACGCCCGGTCATTATTGGTGGTGCAATGCTTATCGCCTTGGCTTTATTAACAGGTGTAATTACACAGCCTTCAGGGCAGCAAAAAATGGAGCGCAGTAAATTATTGCTAGGTACTGTGCAACGCGGTGAGCTGCAAGTTGCAGTGGATGGCTACGGCGTTTTACGTTCAGATAAGCAAACGCTGATTACAGCGTTAACTTCTGCGACAGTGGCAGAGGTTTTACTGCGCTCAGGTGCAGAAGTTGAAGCCGATAGCATTATTTTAAAATTAAATAATCCTGAACTGTTGCAAGAAGTTGAAGCCGCCAATATGGCGCTGGTGCAAGAACAAGCCAATTTGCGCCGCTTAAAACTTAACAACCAGCGCGAGTTACTTGCAGAACAATCGACTTTGGCTGAATTAACGGCCACCTTTAAATCTGTGCAGTTGCGCTGTGAAGCAGAAAGAGGTTTAGCGGGCGGCGCAGTTTCTATGCTCGCTTATAAAACGACTTTGTTACAGCAAGAGCAAATGCAAGAGCGTGTTAATTTGCAAACCCAACGTATTGCACAACTTAAAGATGTCATGCGAGAGGCCTTAATTATTCAGCAAGAGCAAATCAATCAAGTTTCTGCGCGCTACCAAAATATGCAATTGCGTGCGGAGCGTTTAATTGTACGTGCTGGAATCAAAGGTGTTTTGCAGCGTTTGCCGGTAGAACTTGGGCAAAGTGTTGCGGCGGGTCAAGAACTGGCGTTGGTCGGTAGCGATAAAGATTTAAAAGCGCTGATTCGCATTTCGCAATCCAAAGCCGAACAACTTAAAGTTGGCCAAACTGCAAAAATTAATACCCGTCGTGAGCAAGTTGCAGGTGTGCTTACGCGTATTACACCGGAAGTGCGCGATGGCACTATTGAAGTTGAAATTGCCTTTACAGAAGGTGTGCCAGCATCGGCGCGGCCAGAATTGAATGTAGATGCACAAATTTTTACCGCAAGCATTAAAGATACGCTGTTTATCGAGCGCCCTATGAATGCACAAAGCCATACCAATAGCCGCGTGTTTCGTGTGCAGGAAAATAATAAATCAGCAGAAGTACAAGAATTGAGTTTTGGCGAAGACTCTGGGAAGTTTATTCAAATTAAACAGGGCGCCAAAGAAAAGGATCGTTTTATTTTGTCGGATATGACGAGTATCCAGGATGCGAAAACGATTCAGATAGTGGATTAAAACCCCCTCTCTCCTCCTCCTTTAAAAGCGGGGAGGTTAGGAGGGGCTAAATATAATTAAACTAGAAATTAAAAAGGAAAAACCATGCGCGAACTTACTCTTAATATGACGGGCATTACCAAAGTCTATAGCACTGAAGATATGGATACCCACGCTTTGCGGGGTATTGATTTAGAAATCTACAAGGGCGATTTCGTTTCTATTTGCGGCCCTTCTGGTTGCGGAAAATCTACCTTGCTATCGCTCTTGGGTTTGTTGGATATGCCCACTACTGGCCGATACTTTATTGAAGGTAAAGATGTAAGCCAGCTCAACTTGAGTGAAGCCGCATTTATTCGCAATGAAAAAATCGGTTTTATTTTTCAGTCATTTAACTTAATTGACGAACTATCCGTATTTGACAATGTGGCTCTGCCGCTGCGCTATCGACGCAATAAG
>CAUOQW010000411.1:0-3419 GCA_963506825.1 uncultured Cellvibrio sp. | reverse complement strand
AACAGCATAAGTAGATGGCGAAACAAAACCCATTAAGCAGAACGAGAATATAAAATTGCGAAGTAATTTATTCATTTATTTCCACCTAAATAATTATTGTCTTTTTTATGCGCAAGCATGTAGTCGTCATAATCCTTAACGGCTTGCATAACATCGGTGCTGCCATAAATAACAAACTTGCCACTGTCAAAAACAATCGCGGGTACTTTTAGCACTCCATATCCAATCATTTTCGAGTGACCTGCATAAGCGGCCTTCAAATTCTGCACGTAGCTTTTTCCTTCAGGAGAATCCAGCCACGCTTTTGCCATAATTTGCGCAGCTTCTGGATTGGGGGGAAAGTGTGGTGCCGTTGCTTTCACCGCATCTTTGCGGGATAGATCAAAGACCGTTATGTCCGTGTTTGGAATACCGGTTACCACTAATGGCAGTTCAACGAACACTTCAATTTTGGTGATTGGAATTGCTGCGTTGGCAAGTGACGGCAGTATCAAAAATAAGAACGATAAAATAGATGTCATATTCATCGTGCATTACTCATCTTGTTTTCGATTGCGGCGACCATGCGCAATTTGCGCACCAATCATTTCAGCCGCTTCGCACTCATCAATATTGTGTTCACGCATTAATTTCATACGCGCACGTTTCTCTTCTTTTTCGGTAAGCGCTAATGCTAAACATAAGCCGGGTTGAACAATGCGAAACAAGCCTTGCACGTTATCGCTCATGACTACGCCTTCAGTGTATTTGCCTGATGCTTTGCGTGTGCTCAACAACATTGAGCGCTGGTCTTCATTAAGCGACTTGAAGCGCTCGATGTTGGCCAATTCACCCTCGTCAATAAACAAACACATCCACCATTCAAACATCGCCAGCATTTTTTCGGATTCATCAGGGTAGTCCTTCATATTTTGCGTGGCTTGCCACAACCACAAGCCCATGCGGCGGCCAAGCAGTTTTGATACCACTACGAGGTATTTGGCCAATAAAGGATTGGTGGTAAGAACGTGCGCTTCATCCGTTAGATTGATCGTGGGGCGACCATCGCGCTGGGTGCGCTGCGCGCGTGCGATCACTTGATTAATGATCGAGATATAGGCCACGGATAATTTATCGTTGGTGTCATTACCAGACGCCAATGCGCCCATTTCAATGCGGATGTAATCGGCATCGGGAAGCTCTTCACCGGGGCGGTTAAATAATTCACCGGCGAAGCCATCGCAAAACAATTCCATGGCGTCGGCCATTTCAGTAATGCGCTGCGCACTTGCAGGGCGCTCTGTAATTTGTGCCTTCAGACTTGCGATGACTTGCTCGGGTAAAACATCTGCACTGGCTTTGAGTCGTGAATCACGCGCAGCGTCCAAGATGGCTTTTTTAAGCAAGCCCAAGTCAGAGCGGTTCATGCGGTGCTCTTCCTTTGCTTCGCCGCCCGTTACCATTAAGCGCGCAATAATGAGCATTTCGCCCAAAATATCGCGCGACACAATTTCATCTTCGTTATCGCCTTTGTCGGCATCTTCCAGCTCAACATCACCATTCAATACGTCTTCCACTACACTGGAGGCTTGAATGATATTGCCGTTGGCATCAACCAACTCTAATGCCGCTTTGAAGGGGGCAATTGAAGGCGCTTGACCTGGGCGCATAACAATATCAACCACGGACTTACCGTGCTTTTTTAAATAGGTGGATAGCAAGCCAAAAGAGTTACCCGCTTCAACCACAACCCAGCGCGGGTTGTACATGGCGGTGATAAGCATTTGCAGATAAACCAGCGTTGCAGATTTTCCCGCACCTGTGGGACCAAATAAAAATAAGTGTGCGTTTTTAGCTCTATCGCCTTGCAGGAAAGGATCAAAACTAAACCCTTCGCCGCCACGATTGAAGGTGACAATGCCAGGATTACCCGTGCCGGTACCGCGACCGTAGAAAGGCAAAATATTGGCGAGGTGATTGGTGTAAATAATCCGCTGGCGAATATCCACTTGATCCAAGGTGGTGTCATAGGCGCAGGGCATAAACCGAATATAGCGATCCATCCTGAATTCATCGTATTCAGGATCAATGATTTGCAAATAGTTTTTGATGAGTAAGGTATCGGTATCGAGAATGGCATTTTCCATGGCGTCGTCATCGTCAGCACGCAATGCTATGGCCATACTGTAGGGATACAATTTATTACCGCGCGCAATTTGTGATCGCGCATGTTTTACTTCATCGCGGGTTGCTTCTGCTTCGGGCGTATCACCGCGCGAATTTTTCTCCATTTTTTCAAGATGCTTACGAATAGCATTTTGCGGTTGAATGACATAATTAATAATTAACATGGAGCCTTGCGGCAACTCATCAATAAAGCATGAGGTGCGCGCATTAGGGCCTGATTTTTCTTCTTTGCTTTCGTAGCGCTCTGCGGTTGTCTGCCCAACTTCGGGTACTTGTGTCATGCGCTCAATAGACAACAAGGTGTGCGGCATTCCATCGAAATACCAGCACTTGGTTTTCTTATCACTGCGCACGTCACGCGAAATAACATCTGCCGACAAATCAAATTCAGCGGTTTTTTTAGTGTCATCTTTGTAAGGGTTTTTTGCTAACCATGCCTCTACATCGCCACCAGTTAATTTAGGGCTTGGGTTGCCCCAACGAAACAACCAATTGCGAATGTCTTTGCCATCAAGTCGTTTGGAAGAAATACCTGCTGATTTCAGCATTTGAGAAACACGCTTACATTGTGTTTCTAGCTCTCTGATTGCGGTCATACCTTTTCGGCGTTGTAATCCAGCCGTTTGGCGACGGTAGAAAACCGCATACACCTTACGCTTTGATCCACCCCACGGGCGGCCGTTTAATGGGTCTTTAAATAAACCATTGGCGTGAGACATATCCATCACATGTTGATGAAAAATGTTATTCACAAAATGCTCAGTAAACGTCGTTATTTTTGCGTCGCGCATTCCATGCACACGGATAGCATGCGCCATGAGGTCATTGGTTAAACCTCTAAATTCATTGTTGTCGCACCAACAAAATGTAGACACTACCCATGGTGCGACTGAATGCTCTTCAAAGCTGCCGGTGATAAATGAACTAATGCTATCTCTGATGGCACTCAAGTGTGCTTCAGAGCGCGCCTCGGTTGGTATTGGCTTTATTTCATAAACAGCCGCCACCGTTTTTGCGTCATCTAACAGAATTTTATTGTCTTCAATAATATCGAGCCACGGTAAATAACTGGTAATCGCCTTTTGCTTTTTATAAGCAGGCTTTAAATCATCATCGGTAATCAATATCTTTTTATCTAGGGGGGACCCTTTGATAAAAAAATCATTAAATATTTCTTTAATGCCCATCTGTACTACCTACTGTGGTTTGCCGATTTTAAGAGTCGATGTGGTTTTCTTTTCTGGTAGTTTTTT
>CAUOQW010000410.1:0-3423 GCA_963506825.1 uncultured Cellvibrio sp. | reverse complement strand
TCGCTGTCAGCAAATCTTTTTGGGTCACCAACCACTCTTGGATCAATTGTACTTTTGGTGCGTTTGCGCCCAGCACTTTTTGATACTCGCCGCGATAGGCTAACGTCATTGCGGGGTCTAAACCAATCAGCGGAATGCCCGATGACGCCAAGCCATTTAATAAGGTGGCATTAATATTGGCTGCCTTGGCAAAGGCTTTTAAGAAGCCGTGAACTTGTAGTGGTTTGCCGTTGGGTTTGAATGGCGCGACTAGCGGGGTAAAGCCCAGAGTTTGCAACACTTTTAATGAATCCAACACAACGGGTGTTTCAAAGTAGCTGGTGAAAGCATCTTGCACAAAAATCACGGCGTTTGGTTTTTGCGTTGGAGTTAATTGCGCAATATTTTCTAACGTTGCCCATTGCACACCTAACTTGTTGAGCTCGGTTTGCAGGCTGATGCTGGTAAGTAAAGGGCTGTCTACCATACCAGCCACTTTTGCCAGCATTTTTTGCATAAACTTTGGCTTCATGGCGGCGTTGTAAAGCCATGGCGCGCGCGCTAGTGTTGGAATCATAAATTCCAAGCCACCAATAAAATAATCCTTAAGTGGACGCAAATAGCGGCTGTAATACAACTCTAAAAATTTGCTGCGGAATTCGTGAACATCCACTTTGATTGGGCATTGGCCTGCGCAAGATTTACACGCAAGGCAACCCATCATGGAATTGTGAACTTCGTGGGAGAAATCGTATTCGCCGTTGCGTTTGCCAAGTGTGTTGGCAATGCGCGAGGGCAGCGAAAACAGAAATGAAGCCTGCTTCACCTTTTTACTTTCATCCAGCGCATTCACACCGCGCTCGCTCATTTGCTTTAGCCATTCACGCATTAAAGATGCACGACCTTTGGGCGAATGCACCCGGTCGCGAGTGCCTTTCCACGAGGGGCACATAGCATCATTTGGGTTCCAGTTGTAACAGAGGCCATTGCCATTGCAGTGCATACCCTCGCTGTAACCTTCCCATACTTGCGCGATAATTTTGCGATCTACTTGGCCGCGTGTTGCAACGCCGTCAATTTTTAAAAGTTCGATATTTTTCGCAGGCGTAGCAATTTTGCCTGGGTTTAATTGGTTGTGCGGATCAAACTCAGCTTTGATGCGCTGCAATTGCGGGTAAAGTTCACCAAAAAATTTGGGCGCATATTCAGAGCGCACACCTTTACCGTGTTCGCCCCACAGCAGGCCGTTGTATTTGTGTGTTAACTCGGCCACGCGGTCACTGATGGTACGCACCAATTTTTCTTGTTCAGGATCTTTCATGTCGATAGCTGGCCGCACGTGCAGCACACCGGCATCTACGTGGCCAAACATACCGTAGGCGAGATTGTTTTCATCCAAGAGTTGGCGGAATTCCAAAATAAAATCAGCCAAGTTTTCGGGCGGTACTGCTGTGTCTTCCACAAACGGAATAGGACGTGCTTCGCCGGCAGTGCCACCTAAAAGGCCCACCGCTTTTTTGCGCATCCCCCAAATTTTATTGACGGCTTCGTTGCCCCAGGCCACTGAGTAGCTAATGCGAACATTGTTTTCAGCTCGTGAATCGGCATCCAACTGATCAGTAAATTTCTTCACCGCCGCATTTAATTCGGCTTCATCATGAGCGGTATATTCCACCAAGTTGATGCCTTGAATTTTTTCGCCGCTCGCAGGTGCAGGGAAAAATTCCGCCACGCTGTGCCACACAATATCTTTCATCGCCAGATTCAATACTTTGGAATCCACGGTTTCGATAGAGGTGGGGTCGGCTTTCATTAATTGGGTTGCATCGCGCAGCGCCGCATTGAAGTCGCGGTAGTTGACGTTGATAAGCGCGCTGTATTTTGGAGTGACCAATAAATTAATTTTGGCTTCCACAATAAAACCGAGCGTGCCTTCACTGCCGCACAAAATATTATTGAGGTTGAAGCGGCCTTGTTCATCGCGGATGTGCGCCAAATCATAGCCAGTTAAGCAACGGTTGAGTTTGGGGAATTTCGCCGTGATTAAATCCGCGTGTTCGCGCTGAATGCCATCAATGGTTTTATGCACTTGGCCGACGCGATCTGCGCGTGCGCTGATACGTTCAAACTCGTCATCGCTAATTGCTTGCGATGTCCACTCGTTGCCATCCAGCAATACAGTGGTTAATTCCAAGACATGATCGCGAGTTTTGCCATAGCGGCAAGAACCTTGGCCGGAGGCGTCGGTATTGATCATTCCGCCAATGGTGGCGCGGTTGCTGGTGGAGAGCTCTGGTGCAAAAAATAATCCGTGGGGTTTAATCGCCGCATTAAGTTGATCTTTCACTACGCCGCATTGCACCCGCACCCAGCGCTCATCGGCATTGATTTCCAAAATTTGGTTCATGTATTTGGATGTGTCAACCACTAATCCATCGGTAAGCGATTGGCCGTTGGTGCCTGTACCGCCACCGCGCGGGCTGAGCACAATGCCGGTAAATTCGGGCAATTGGCTGAGTTTTACTATGGCGACCAAATCTGCCTTGTCTTTGGGGTAAATCACGCCTTGGGGTAGTACCTGATAAATGGAGTTATCGGTAGCGAGTACCGTGCGGGTGGCGTAATCGGGGTTTAAATCGCCCGAAAAACCGCTAGTACGCAATCTATCTATAAAGGACAAATACAGGGCTTGAACAGGGGAGGTTTGGTCAATGCGTGGGATCATAGAAATTTATCAATCAGAAAAAGAGGGCCATCAATCAAATGGGGAGCTTGGGCAAAAAGCAGCTCCATTAACAGCGATAACGTGGGCGAGCATTCTACCTTGTTGTACGTCCTGAGGCCATGAAACGATGGCTCTTATCCATACTTGGCTGGGTAATCTGATTTGAAGAAAGTTAGATGTTCAGGTGGTTTTGTTGGCTTGAGCTTA
This sequence comes from uncultured Cellvibrio sp., assembly GCA_963506825.1. GTDB lineage: Bacteria > Pseudomonadota > Gammaproteobacteria > Pseudomonadales > Cellvibrionaceae > Cellvibrio. Next base: position 512 of record CAUOQW010000410.1, on the reverse strand, counting down.
TTGAAAAGATGATTCTGAAGACTTGATATGTTAGGGTTCGAGTGTTTTAAAGAGTCGCCATTTCAGAATTCGTATCAGGACTTTTAGAAGTTGTCTTCAGGGTAGAAGCAATAGATCGCATACTAGCTAATTAGGAGAAGGATTTATGACTTACATACCCACCAGCACCACTATATCTACCACTAGCAGCACCGACTACCTAGCAGAATACGACAGCGCCGCCCCTGCCGATAAATATCCTTTGGTGCGTCGCTGGATAATGACCGAACCCTTACCTTTCTTTAAACAGCTGCGCGCGCAACGCCCGATTTTAGTGACCCCCGAGTGTGTGTTGGTCAGTAAATATGTGGATGTCATTGATTTGCTGCAAATGCCCAAAATTTTTACGGTGGATTTGTATAAACCCAAAATGGGTGTGACTGCGACTGACCCCGGCTATTTAATGGCACACGATGACGATGCGCTTCATTACCGTGAAAAATCCTTGATGCAGGGGATGCTTAATCGTAATG
>CAUOQW010000409.1:0-3451 GCA_963506825.1 uncultured Cellvibrio sp. | reverse complement strand
TATTGGCCAAGCGGTAAACTTGTTTATCAGCTGCAACATAGCAGTAGCGCTAGGTTTTCATAAAATTTCCGGTAAGCGCAACCCTCGGTCAAATACCTCAAACGCACCAACTCAATTCACATTCATGTGAGCGATGGTCTATGCCGTAAGCATTGATTGCTATGGCTTCCATCTTGAGCAACGCCTTCAAAACAAAGCCGGGCCAATATGCCCCTTCAAATACCGCTGAGGAATTGTAAGAATGAATTTTATTCATGACGATTTTCTACTCGATACTGAGCAAGCTAAAGAGCTGTATCACAATTACGCCAAGCAAATGCCCATTATCGATTACCACTGTCACCTACAACCAGAACAAGTGGGCGATAACAAACAATTCCGTAATATGACCGAAGTATGGCTAGCGGGCGATCACTACAAATGGCGCGCCATGCGCTCTAACGGTGTTGATGAGCGCTACTGCACTGGCGATGCCAGCGATTGGGAAAAGTTTGAGAAATGGTGCGAAACCGTTCCTTACACCCTGCGCAACCCTCTCTACCATTGGACTCACCTTGAGCTGCGCAAGCCTTTTGGCATCACCGACCGCTTGCTCGATGGCAGCAATGCTAAGCGCACGTGGGATCAATGCAACGAGTTACTCGCCACACCAGAATTCAGTGCTCGCGGTTTAATGATCCAGGCCAATGTGAAAATGGTGTGTACTACTGACGACCCTATTCACGACTTAGCTCACCACCAAAAAGTTGCAGCTGATACCTCGTTTAAATCAGCGATGCTGCCAACCTGGCGCCCAGACCGCGCCATGGCGGTGGAAAGTGCAGCGGCTTACAACAAATACATCGACCGCTAGGCGGCGGTAGCGGATATCAACATCAGCACCTTTGATGATTTGATGGCTGCATTGAATAAGCGTCACGACTTCTTCCACGCTAATGGCTGCCGTTTATCAGACCACGGCTTAGAAACTGTTTACGCAGCGGATTACACCGAAGCTGAAATCAAAACCATTTTCGCCAAAATTCGCGGCGGCAATGAATTGAATGCGATTGAAATTGAAAAATTCCAATCAGCCATGATGGTTGAATTTGCATTTCAAGATCACGCTAAAGGTTGGGTGCAACAATTCCACATAGGCGCAATTCGCAACAACAACCCGCGTCTGTTCCGCACACTCGGTGCAGATACCGGTTTCGATTCTATTGGCGATCACAACTACGCTAAACCCTTAGCAAAGTTTTTAGGTCGTTTGGATAACGAAAACCGTTTAGCCAAAACCATTATTTACAACTTGAACCCACGCGATAACGAAGTGATCGGCACTATGATCGGTAACTTCCAAGACGGTTCATCCGCCGGAAAAATTCAATTTGGTAGCGGCTGGTGGTTCCTGGATCAAATGGAAGGCATGACTCGTCAAATTGAAGCGCTCAGCCAATTAGGTTTGTTGAGCCGCTTTGTAGGCATGTTGACTGATAGCCGCAGCTTCCTGAGCTATTCACGCCACGAATATTTCCGCCGTATTTTGTGCGGAATTTTTGGCCGCGATATGGCCAAAGGTTTAGTGCCTAACGACACTAAAATGGTTGGCAAAATGATTCAGGATATTAGCTTTAATAATGCAAAGAATTATTTTCCGTTTAAGGTTCCTGAGTAAAGAGCAGGCACCGGAATAAAGAGGAAGCACCTGAATAAAACCAAGTAATTAAACGTTGATGCCATTTATTAAGCCCAGCTATGCTGGGCTTAATTTTTTGGTTCATGAAACAATATTACCGAGACTATTGTGATTACCGATTCACCACTCGCCACCCTAAGTTTCGCCTTCTCCGTTACAGCACCTATTTTTGTGATGCTCATGCTCGGTATTGTATTAAAACGCAGAGGCATGATTAATGATCATTTTATTAAAACGGCATCGGAACTGGTGTATAACATCGGCTTGCCGGTGATGTTGTTTAACACCTGCGCTACCGCACATTTCAGCGAGATGGCCGATAAAAATGTGCTTGTCGCCTTTAGCATAATGACGGCGCTAGTTTTTATGGGGAGTTTATTAAGCGCTCATTGGCACTGCAAAGATTCACACGATGAAGGCGTATTTATTCAAGGCGCATTTCGTGGCAACTTAGTGATTTTAGGTTTGGCGTTTTGCGCTAACGCTTATGGCGAACGCGGTTTAGCAATTGCTGCGCTCCCCGTTGCAATGACAGTACTGTTTTATAATGTGCTTTCCGTGTATGTGCTCAACCGCAGCCTGCACCCTGCCAATAGCTCACTCAAACCCACCTTAATTGGCATTGCAAAAAATCCGTTAATCATCGCAATTGTTCTTGGTTTGATGCTTAACGCAATAGCCCTACCCTTACCAGAAGTATTATTAGACAGTAGCAAATATTTAAGCCAAATGGTTTTACCGCTCGCATTAATTTGTATTGGCGGCGCACTGGATTTATTGCACTTTACTCGGTTGGATTCGGCCACATTGAGCGCCAGCATTTGGAAATTAATTTTATCGCCATTAATTGCCTGCGGAATCGCAATTGCATTAGGTGTACGTGGTGATGCTTTGGCTATTTTATTTTTATTAGCGGCATCGCCCACAGCAACCATTAGTTTTGTAATGGTTCAAGCACTGAACGGCAACACCAAGTTGGCGGCAAACATTATTGTGCTAACAACATTGGGGGCCATGGTAACAGTGACATTAGGATTGTGGTTGTTACAGGGGATGGGATTAACTTAAAGCTATTTAATATCTGCATTGGATTGCATCATTTGAATCAGCGATGCTTCAGCGCGGGATAAACCACAACGACGCGCAACTTCTTCTGCATCCAAACCTAATTTAAATAATTGCGCTGCTTGCGAATAGGGTTGGAAATCTTCGTCATTGTAGTAATCAATTTTTTTATCGGATTTTTGCGGTTCTTCTTGCAAACGCTTTTCCATCGCCAACAAACGCTGCCCCATACCTACAGAGCCGCTATTTGACATAGCTAAATCGCGGGTTAGTTTTTGGATAAGCTTTTCGGTATTGGTTTGCTGCGCACGGGCAACTTGCAAACTTTTGAAGGCGATTAGTAATGCCACCACACCAATTACAAGGCTGGCGATAAGCCCGATTTCAAGTGGTGTTAGTGGCATTTTATTCTCTTATAACACATAAAATTTGTGAACTCAGATTTTCTAGACTTTAATTTTTGTGATGATAGCAAGGCATTTTTTGTTAGCAATAAAGGAGTTTATTGTAATAAATGACTTTTTTGCTAACAAAAAATAACGCCGCTAGCACACAAAAAGTGAACGTCTAGACGTCTTCTAGTTCGTTCCACTCTTCACTGGTCAATAACTTATTCAACTCAATCAAAATAAGCAACTCATTGTTTTTGTGGCAAACGCCTTGAATAAATTTCGCAGACTCTTCATTGCCTACATTGGGCGCCATTTC
>CAUOQW010000408.1:0-3460 GCA_963506825.1 uncultured Cellvibrio sp. | reverse complement strand
TGACTGCAATTACAAGCACAGGCTGGAGTGCCATTGTGTGTCTGTTGTTTGCGCGTCTGTTGTTACAGATAGCAGTTGTTTTTACGCCGTGCGTAAAGGGTGCGCTAGCTTGGTTGAGCAACCTTGAACAGCTTGTGTAACTGATGCTTGGGTGTTTTGCACAGCTGCGCCATAAGTGCGAAGGATGGATTAGCCACACTGTGTCGCTCGCGTAATTCGGTTAACAGACTCAACCACAAATGTGCGGTCACTTCAGCATCGGCCAGTGCGCGGTGGTAAACCCCATCGCTCGGTAAATTTTTGTATTCCGCCAAAGTGGCGAGTTGGTGGTTAGGCGCCTGTTGAAAAATTCGGCGCGATGCCAAGAGGCTGCAAGCGATACCGCCATTAAAGGTTTTTTTGATGCGCTTAAATTCGGCGCGCAAAAAACGTTCATCGAAGGCTGCATTGTGCGCAATCAAATTGTGGCCGTGAATAAATTCAAAAAACTCTGCCATCACCTCATTATTTTTGCGTGCTTCGCTCACCATGCGGTTGGTAATGCCGGTGAGGTTTTCAATAAAAATTGGGATGCGAATACTCGGGTTCATCAACTGCTGAAAGCGTTGCGTGATCTGCCCGTTTTCAATTAATACCGCGCCAATTTCAATACTGCGGTCGCCCATGTCGGGCGAGAGGCCAGTGGTTTCAAAATCGAAGACGATGAGTGTGTCGGCAGGGCGGATATAAAGTTCGGACATCATTTGTTGCGGGCGTCTCTCGTTAATAAGGTTATGGCTGTATTGGCATAATGATGTGTTTAAAACACCGCTGTTGTAAACCGCGCACAATTTGTACGGGTTATTTATACCAGCCAACCAACTTGTCCACAGAAGCTGTGCATAAGTTTGTTAATAAGGTCTTAGTTCTCCCGTGGAACTACTGGAGTCGCTAGCGCTTACTTAAGCCGTTGCTATTTTGATCGTTAAATTAGACTTTCCATATCTGTGTATTTAATGCGCTGCACAGATTATTTGTGCAGCGCTTTTAGCGGTACATTAGGGTTTATTTGTGTTGTTTTTCTCAGCCTTTTCCTTTAAGGCTTTTTCGCGTTCTGCATCAATGTCCGTTTTCAATTGTTGAATGGATTGATCGAATTCGGCGAGGCTGTGATTGCGGCTAATGCGCGCAGCAGGCGGTAGAACTTCGCTCATGTAGAGATTGTCAGCGTATTGATTGGTGCTTTGATAATTGCTCATTAAGATTAAACCAGAGCTGAGTAACGTAAGCGACGCACAAATAACTTTTAGCATCGTCCGTTTGTGGTTGATAAGGCACAGATGGAAGTAAATGGTGATGGCAACCAGGATAATTTGCATATGGCTTTGATAGTAGGTGAACCATTCCCACGAGAAGGCAAATCCCAAGAATGCATAAAGATGATCCAGCAAATCCAGTGCAACTATGCCGCAACTAAAGATGAGTAAATGGCGGCCAAAGTTAGCGGTGCCGCTAAACACGCGATTTGCCAAGGCCCAGATTCCCGCCCACGCGGCAGCAGACATTAACCACTTGGTTATATCCATAATGTAGTCTGAGACTTTGTTATTGGCGATATCTCCCAGCCATGAAGTGCTCAAGGACAGCGTGCATAGCATGACAATGGCGCAACCAAACCTAAGCCAGGTTTGCCAATGCTTATGGCTGGCATCGTTCACTTCCGTACTGACAATATACTCGCTGCTGCGAACCCGAACCCAGGTGCGGCCCAGCTGCACCACAGTGTCGCCATCCAGCTCTGCTTGTGATTGCAATTTGCCTTTGATTTTTATTTGGTTTTGGCTGCCGAGATCGCGCAGATTTAGTTTGCCCTCTGCACTCAATTCAATTACGGCATGTTCGGCGGCGGTATGCGGGTCGTCCAAAATAATATCGTTGCGGTAACTGCGGCCTATGCGAATGGGCAGTTCCGAAAACTTATGACGCGCTTGTACATCGCCGCTGTGGTTTAAAATTTCCACAAAATAAAAGAGGCTCATTATTTTGCCTCCTTGGTTACGCTAGAAGCGCTAGCAGCCGATGTGCTGATAGATTGTTGTTCCGTCGAAATTTTAGACGCGGCTATTTTTTCTTTGTTTGATTTGTTGCCATTGGGTTTTTCTTTACTGAGGTTGCTTAAAAACTGCGAAATAAATTTCTGGCCATTTTCGTAGGAGGTACCGTTAATCACCAAGTGCGTTTGCAGGTTCATCAGCGGCTCATCGGTACTGGTGGTAAACAGCAAAAAGTTATAGAGCCCGGAAAATTTTGGATAGGCCTCCACGCAGACTACGGCGCGGCTGCTGAAATTATTATTGCCAATAAATTCTTCAGTACAGTGCGAGGTGGTGACATCTTCGTCTTTGGTGTTGCTATCCACCCGGTTGCTAAAAGAGTTACCAATTAAACGTGCAAAGCGCAGGGGATTTAATTGGTCGGTTTGGGTGAATTTATGGTGGATTGAAATATTGCCCGTTTTTAAATCATCAGAAACATAAATGGCAGATTCCATACGGCAACTAATTTGATCGGTGTTATAGGTTTTTTGGCCTTTGGTGTCTGAACTGCCCCAGCAGCGCACCTGCTCTGATTCACGCACCGGCACTGAGTAGGGGCCTAAATTTTTATGGGTTAGGGGTTTGGCTAGAAGGGTATCCATCATAACGCGTTGGTAGGCGAGTAATTGATCGCCAATAATGGGTTTAAAATCTGCAGGCGGTTTGCTCTCCGGGGTAATACCCGCAAAGAGTTTTTGGGCATAGGTTGCAGGCACTAAAAAGCTAACCAATTCGCCATCGCGGCGGTGCGCTACATTCACGCCAGCAACTTGACCATCGGCTTTTACATTAGGGCCGCCGCTCATGCCGGGGTTAACCGGGCCTGTGAACATGACTTGCTCGCTAAAGCCGCGATGGCTTAAGCCGTTATAAGTGCCCTCCGAAATAAAGAAACCCAAGTCCAGTGGATTGCCCAGTGAATAGAGGTGTTCACCTTGATAAAGGGGTGCTGGTGTTTCGGTTAATTTAAAAAAGCCGGTACCTTGGCGGTTAACGCGCACCAGAGCCAAATCGTGGAGTACATCCACGGCTAGGAGTTCTATCTCGCCACTTTTACCTTGGGTGTCTTTAAACTCACCAAAATAAGTTTCTGGTTCTAATGCCATCTTGGAGATAACGTGGAAGTTAGTGATCACCAAATTGCTGGTACCAATTAAAAAGCCGGAACCTACGCCCGATTGGCTGTGGCCATTTTTTAAGAGTACGCGAATTTGCAGCAAATCATTTTGCGCGGCGGCGTAGAGTTCCTGCGCGGTGGATGATGGCTGGGTTTTCGCGGGGATGGTTTGCTCTTCTGTTGCCTGATTTGAGCTAGAAGAACTTGTGGCTGCCAAGGCGGGAAAAGCTAAGCAAGCAAACAAGAGCGGGAGTCGCAAAAAAGTCAT
>CAUOQW010000407.1:0-3465 GCA_963506825.1 uncultured Cellvibrio sp. | reverse complement strand
CCTGTTGTAGAGACGAAAGTTAAAGATTTAAAAGTGCCTGCTGTTTTAGTTGGCACCCTAGGCAAAAGCCCCATCATTGATAATTTGGTTGCAACAGGAAAGTTAGATGTTTCTGCGCTGCGCGGCGCATGGGAAAGTTTTTTAATTGCTACCGTAGAAGCACCGCAAGCGGGAATGGAGCGCGCTTTGGTGATTGTGGGTAGCGACCGCCGTGGTACCGCATTTGGTGTGTATGAACTCTCGCAAGTCATTGGTGTATCGCCTTGGTATTGGTGGGCGGATGTTGTGCCAGAGAAAAAATCTGCATTATTTATTAACGCCGGTACACATCGCTTTGGGCCGCCTTCGGTAAAGTATCGCGGCATATTTATTAACGATGAAGATTGGAGCTTACAAGTTTGGGCCGCAAAAAACTTTGAGCCAGAAAATGGCGGTATAGGCCCCAAAACCTACGCCAAAATGTTTGAATTAATGTTGCGTTTAAAAGCCAATACCCTGTGGCCGGGCATGCATCCCACCACTAAACCTTTTAATAGTTTTCCACAAAATGCCAAGCTCGCCGATGATTACGCCATCGTGATGGGGTCATCGCACGCGGAACCTATGTTGCGCAATAATGTAGGCGAGTGGACTGCGCCAAAAGATCAATACAATTACGTGACGCATCGCGATACTGTGCACAAGTATTGGGAAGAGCGCATGCAAACCAATGGTGGGTTTGAAAATATTTACACTATAGGCATGCGCGGTATTCACGATTCACAAATGCAAGGCCCAACTAACGATGCTGAACGCGTGCAGCTCTTGCAGAAAATTTTTAGCGATCAACACTCACTTATTAGCAAGTACACCCAATCGCCTGCCGAACAAGTGCCGCAAATGTTTTGCGCTTATAAAGAAGTGCTGGGGCTTTATCGCCAAGGTTTGCAAGTGCCGGATGATGTCACCATCGTTTGGCCAGACGATAACTTCGGTTATGTAAGAAATTTTGCCAACGCAGAAGAGCGTAAACGCAAGGGCGGTTTTGGGGTTTACTATCACCTCTCTTATTTGGGTGCGCCCATGTCATACCTCTGGCTAAATACCACGCCGCCCGCGCTAATTTGGGAAGAAATGACAAAGTCCTATGAGATGGGTGCAGATAGAATTTGGATCGTGAATGTCGGCGATTTAAAGCCCGCTGAAATAGGTACAGAGTTTTTCCTGCAAATGGCGTGGGATATAAAGCGCTGGCAACGCAACAACCTCAATGATTTTTTAACCGAATGGGCAGGCCGCGAATTTGGTGCTAAAAACGGCGAAAAAATTGGCGCACTGATGAATGATTATTACCGCTTAAATTATCAACGCAAGCCTGAACATTTGCAGTGGTTTATGCCCAAGGCAACACCGCAGTTGAGCAATTTAAGCGCGGCAGAATCCGCTGTGCGTTTGCAAGATTTTGCGCAATTAAAAAAACGTGCTGAACAGCTTGGTAAGAAAATTAATGCGGCTCAGCAAGATGCATTTTTTGAGTTAGTCGGTTATCCCGTAAAGGGTACAGCCTTGGCCAATATTCGCTTTTTAGAAGGCGAACGTGGTAATCGCACAGTAGCAATCGCTGCCGATAGCGCATTGAATCAAGCAACTGAAGTGTGGAACAGCACGCTCGCCCAAGGTAAGTGGAAACACTTTATGGCAATGGAACCTGCAGATGCACAATGGGCTAAATATCGCATCGCTAAATGGGAAATGCCAACCACATTTGCAAATACGGCCATTGATAAAACCAAACAGCCTTTTTTTGAGAAGCAACTTTCGTTTGCAATCGAAGCAGAAAACTTTACCCGCAAAGTGGATTCTGAAAATGCTGCCTGGGAATTAATTCCAAACCTTGGTCGTACTGGCAAAGGTTCAGTAGCTGTATTTCCTAACACCATTTTTAAAATGGAAACCAGCCAAGCACCGCGATTGGAATACGATGTGAATTTTGCCAAAGCAGGTGAATTCACACTGCAAGCCTACTTAATTCCCACGCATCCATTGGCAGGTACAGAATTAAAATTTGCTGTAGCCATTGATGATACTGCCCCACAAATAGTCGCATTGGATGTAAAAGATGGCGGCGCAGAATGGGCACAAGGCGTGCTCAATGCAACCCGCATCGCCACCACAAAAATTTCTGTGGTGAACTCAGGCAAGCACACGTTGAAAATTTACGGCGTGGATGCCGGTGTGGTGCTGGATAAGATTGTTATTGATATAGATGGATTGCCAGAGACTTATCTTGGCTTGCCTGCGAAATAAAAATCCACAAAAAATCCTAATCCCCCCATCCCAATTCCGCTTAGAATGCGGCTTTCTGTATTTACGCTGCTAAAAATCATAAGAGTGCAACAGGCTGCCATGCATAAGCCCATTATTTTAGTCATAGAAGACAACCGCGAAATCCGGCTCTCAGCGCGTTTTGTGTTGGAGGATTTTGGCTTTGCCATAGCCGAAGCAGAATCTCCTACGCAGGCTAAAGACTGGCTAGCGCGGCAAAAAGCTGACCTTATTTTGTTGGATATGAACTTCGGGTTGGATACCACCTCTGGTGAAGAAGGCCTAAGTTTCCTGACGTGGTTGCAGCAGCAAGCGTGGGATATTCCTGTGGTGGCTATGACGGCTTGGTCTAATACCGAGCTAGTGGTGAAAGCCATGCAGTTGGGTGCAGGCGATTTTATTGAGAAGCCTTGGAACAATCAGCGCTTGCACCAAGTGCTGCAGCAACAATTGCAGTTACAGGCGCTCAACCGCAAAAACCGCGCGCTTAGCCAGCGCTTGGAAGACCCAAAGCCAGAGTTGGTGTGGCAGAGCGATGCCATGAATCAACTCATGCAACAGCTCGCCGCCGTCGCGACTACGGATGCGAATATTTTACTGACCGGCGAAAACGGCACCGGCAAAAGTCAGCTGGCACATTGGCTTCACCTCAATTCCCCGCGCGCGCAGCAGGCGTTTATTTCCGTCAATATGGGTGCAATTCCTGAAACGCTGTTTGAAAGTGAAATCTTCGGCCACAAAAAAGGCGCGTTTACAGATGCTAAAGAACAGCGCATTGGCCGCTTCGAGTTAGCCAAAGGCGGCAGTTTGTTTTTAGATGAAATCGCCACAGTGCCTATGGCGCAGCAAGCGAAATTATTGCGCGTTTTAGAATCGGGCGAATTTGAAATGCTCGGTTCCAGCCAAACCCAGCGCACAGATGTTCGTATTATCAGCGCTACCAATGGCGATTTTGCACAGTTAATCAATGAAGGTTTATTTCGGCAGGATTTGTATTATCGCTTAAATACCTTGGAATTCCGTGTGCCTGCATTGCGTGAACGGCCAGAAGATATAGCCGCACTCGCTAGCTTTTTTGTGGCCAAGCACGGTCAGCGCTATCGCAAGCCCGAACTGAAATTATCGCCCTGCGCACTTAAAACTATGCAGGCTTATGCATGG
>CAUOQW010000406.1:0-3476 GCA_963506825.1 uncultured Cellvibrio sp. | reverse complement strand
CTCCTTCATGAAAAACTGGGCCGGTACATCGGCTGACTTCCTGACGATGTTAGACACTCACGTCACCACTGTCGTTGACCATTTTGAAACCAAACCCAATCTAATAAGCTGGGATGTCGTTAACGAGGCGCTAAACGATAACAGTCCGTCTACATTCCGTACGGACTCAGCGTTCTATATTAAAAGTGGCAACAGTGCGGTTTATATTGAACGTGCATTTCAGGCCGCACGTTTAGCCCATCCAACCGTAGACCTCTACTACAACGATTACAACATTGATCAGAACAACGCCAAAACCACAGCATTGGTTAACATGCTTACTGACTTCCAAGCGCGCAGCATCCCAATCACTGGCGTTGGCTTCCAAATGCACGTTTTTGTGGATTATCCCAGCATTGCGAATATTAAGGCGGCTATGAAAAAAGTGGCTGACAAAGGCCTGAAAGTGAAAATTACTGAATTGGATGTTGCAATCAACAACCCCTATAGCAGTGGCTGGTCTCTCGCCACCGCAAGCAAATACACTAACACTACAGCGTTTGCCCAAAAGAAACGTTATTGCGAAATTGTTGCAGGCTATAAAGAAGTAGTTCCAGAAGCGCAACGCGGAGGCATTACAGTGTGGGGAACGACTGATGCCAACACTTGGTTAACCACTGCTACCTCGCAATATAACGGTCAAGCAATCGCATGGCCGCTATTGTTTGATAACTCATACAATGATAAGCCTGCGCTACGTGGCTTTGCTGATGGATTATTAGGCACTGCTTGCACTAACCTTTAATTCACCTAATCAATCGCTGGCTCTTCACAAGAGCCAGCGATTTTTTCGTTTAAACGACTTACATAATAAGTGACGCCCTCATGAAATATCCCCAACTATTCATTTTATTAGGGGGCTTATTTTTCACCCTGAACAGCCTTAGCGCCACCGAACAATCCGCTACTTTTTATAACTTCACTTACCAAGGCAAAGACGAAATTTTTGCTGCACCCCTAGCGCAAGGCGAATATCAAAACCCTATTCTCGCAGGCTTTTTTCCTGACCCCAGCATTGTGCGGGTCGATGAAGATTATTATCTCGTTAATTCCTCTTTTTCTTATTCACCCGGCGTACCCATTTTTCACAGCAAAGATTTGGTGAATTGGAAATCCCTCGGTCATATTTTAGTAACACCCAAGCAATTGCCACTTAAAAACCAACAGGTGTCGCGCGGCGTTTATGCGCCTACATTGCGCTATCACAAAGGCGTGTTTTATTTAATTACCACATTGGTAGATGTGCGCGGCAATTTTATCGTCACCGCCACCAATCCTGCTGGCCCTTGGTCTGACCCAATTGAATTGCCCGAAGTTGGCGGCATAGATCCAGATATTTTCTTTGACGACGATGGCCGCGTTTATATCACTCACAACGAAGAGCCAAAAGGCACTCCCCTCTACCAAGGCCATCGCGCAATTTGGCAATGGGAATTTGATTTGGCGACAAAAAAAATTCTCAAAAACTCTGGAAAAGTGATTGTTGATGGCGGTACCGATATCGCCAAAAAACCAGTTTGGATTGAAGGCCCGCACATTTATAAAATTAATGGCTGGTACTATTTAATTTGCGCTGAAGGTGGTACCTCATTTGATCACTCCGCCGTGGTATTTCGCGCGCGCAGTATGAAAGATAAATTTGTTCCGTTTGAAGGAAACCCAATCCTTACCCAACGCGATCTCGATGAAAACCGCGTAAACCCTATTACCACTGTTGGTCACGCCGATTTGGTACAAACCAAAGAAGGCGAATGGTGGGCGGTATTTTTAGGAACACGCTCTTACGATAAAAAATATTTTAATACCGGCCGCGAAACTTTCTTACTACCGGTCACATGGAAAAACGAATGGCCACATATTCTCGATAAAGGGCAGGCTGTTCCCTACCGACTTCCCGCACCCAAAATCGCAAAAACAATGGCAGGCGCTGAAGCAACTACCGGAAACTTTGTATGGCAGGACAATTTTAGTAGCACAAAACTTTTGCCCAACTGGAATACACTCGGCACGGTGGAAAGCAATTGGTATCAATTAAATCCCCAGCATAAATCCCTAAGCATTCAAGCTTCTGTGAATCGTTTGACAGGCTTAGCACAGCCAGCATTTATTGGCCGCCGCCAGCAACATATGCATTTTAGTGCGAAAGCTGAATTGCAATTACCTGCGGCCGAAAAAATCTCTGCCGGTATAGCAGCCTTTCAAAGTGAAGCAGCACATTATTATTTTGGCGTTCAACGCGTCGGCAACAACTATCAAGTGTTTGTAGAACAAACCCAGAAATCTGCGCCCAACATTATCGCCGCTATTCGTATTCCCAAAGAAACTTTGGGTAAAAACATAGTGCTTGGTATTACCGGTAATGCAGGGAAAATAAGTTTCTCTTATTACAATAAAACAGGTGAACCCGTGACTATACTCAAAGACGCGGACGCAACCCTGCTAAGCACCGAAATCGCCGGTGGTTTTGTGGGCACTTATCTGGGGATGCATGCACGCACAGAATAATTCTGCGTGCTTACAACCGATTCAATAAAGCGCTCATCGCTAGCGAGCGTCAATACAGGGCATGATCATGAATAAACATAAACACTTGTGCGGGCGTTTTATCCTTTGCGCACTGCTTTTATCTGCCAGCTCCTTGTGCTTGGCGCTCGGCGAAAAATCTTACCTCACCGCAAAAGCCAAATCCGGCGATTTCACACTTGCGAATTCCGCAGGCACAGCAACGCTTTATATCGATATCAAAGATCACGCAGGCGTACAACACGCCGTGCAAAACTTACAACGCGACGTTGAAAAAGTTACAACCAAGAAGCCGGCAATCAGCCACGATGAAACAAGCCTGCAAAACCAAGCTGTAATCATCGGGACCATCGGCCAAAGCCAATTGATTGATGCGCTTATTGCCAGTAAAAAAATTGATGTGAGCGGCATTAAAAACCAATGGGATGCCTATCAATTATCCGTTGTGCAAAACCCAACGCCAAAAATAAAACAAGCTTTAGTGATTGTGGGTAGCAATAAACGCGGCACTAGCTACGGCATTTACGATCTCACCGAGCAGATTGGCGTGTCACCTTGGTATTGGTGGGCAGATGTTCCAGTAAAAAAGAAAAATGCAATTTACATCGGCAAAAACACCTTGGTACAGGAAATGCCTAAGGTGAAATATCGCGGTATTTTTCTTAACGATGAAGCGCCCGCACTCACTAATTTTGTGAAGAAAAATCACGGCGATTACAATCATGAATTTTACGAAAAAGTGTTTGAACTCTTATTGCGTTTAAAAGCCAATTATTTGTGGCCAGCTATGTGGAATAACGCCTTTGCCGATGACGATATTCAAAACATGATTCTCGCCGATGAATATGGCATCGTCATGGGTACATCGCATCACGAACCTATGATGCGCGCCGATAAAGAATGGAACCGCCACG
>CAUOQW010000405.1:0-3480 GCA_963506825.1 uncultured Cellvibrio sp. | reverse complement strand
CACTTGAACAAAAGGAAGCGGCGGATTTTCGCCCTGAAGTAAGCGCCGCAAAAGAAGATCTATTAAAAGGGAACACCAAGCGATTGAACTGCGATGTTCCGGCGTCGCTTTATAAAAAGCTACATCTCATAGCAGTACAAAACGAAACCTCGATATCCGCACTCGTCAATGTATGGATAGCTGATTACATCGCTGAGCAAAACAAAAAAGCATCTTCATCCGCTAAGAACTCGACTGAGTTATAGCGAGGAAGCCCATACACATTAAAAGCAGATATCTAACCATCTTAATTCAAAATAGGATTGAAAAAATGAAAGATTATTATTCCCTTGAGGAAATCAGCAAGCGGACTGAGATTAACTACTCAATGCTGCGCGATACAAATAAAAGCGCTGTTAGAAATTTAGATCTTGGCGAACTCAGACATCAAATTCAAACCAACTTGTCGCTCATAGAGCATTTACTTGATGAACAATATTCATTGTTTGGTATAGAAGCCAAAATTGCCAGCAATGACCTCTATGATTTCAAAAAGGAGCGATTGAAAGACGGGCATGGATTTGGGTATTTAACCCCTTCAGTGGAGTATCAAAAGAAAACGCTCAGTTGCCGCTTCTATAAGCGAACACCCAACATGGTATTCGGAAAAAGCTTCCATCGAAAATGGTTAAATCCAGGAAAAACTCGAAAAATTAGCTACCAAGCTCTTCAAAAAGCTTCTGCGGATGCAGACGAACTTAGAATAGGAATGCACACAGAAGTAACCTTTAGGCTGGTTAGAGAAGCATGCGTAGATATTTCAAAGATGCGAACAAGAATAGCGTTATTGCTTGATATGGCACGTCACAGAAAGGGGATTCGCGAAATATTCAAAATGGACCCATGGGATATTACAAGGCCAAAAAAAATCTAATCAATGAAGCACTTTCAATCTCAACCAGCGCATTTAATTTGCGCGGGATGAAAAAATATACCTCTACGGTTAAAGAGCATTGTGACTTATCGCAAATTTACTGCCGCCATTTCTATAAATTCATATAAATGCGGCAGCCTTATACCTCAATACGGCGAGAGTGACAGACTTAGTGCAAGACCCTATTTGCTAAGGGAGAAAAAACTTAATGCCATCGGCAGGATTCAACTGCAATGCCTTGCAATAGGTGCAGTACTCAAATACATCCAGCCTGCGCTCTAAACTTTCCACTTTTTGTACTACCGAATGAGGCTCTTCAAGCCGTTCCGCCAGATCTCGCATACTCCAACCCAAAGCTAAGCGTGACTCTTTGAGCCAGTTAACAAGATTGAGATATTGGTCTGAGGATATGGCTTTTTTCATTGTACCTATTATTGGTACAATGAGCCAATGTACCCAAAATAGGTACATCAACCCGCCGCATGTTTGGCATCTAAAAATGGTCCGATGAATTGAATGCCAACCAAGAGAAAGTAAGTTGCATACCAGATTAAACGACCGACCTAGAGGCGCTGCGCACTAACATATCGCCAGCGATATATGCCCTTGCATTCTTAAATTCTGCGTCATAATTATTCACTTTACATAAACAAGGACTTAAAAAATGAAACGATTTATCGGTACAGTAATTTCGCTATGCGCATTCGTAAACCTCTCTGGATGCGCTACTGCGCCAGCAGCAAAATATAACGATAAAATTAGCTATGCATCTAACCTTGCTGCATCAGCAAATGCTTTTGTCATTAAAGATACAGAGGTACCAAAAGAATCTATTGGGGATTTTGCACAAAATGGCATCAGTGATGTTGCTTGGATTACTGCTGCAGGATTTGCACCGCCAACAGGTGTAACAAGAGGTTTTAGCCTTGGGATAACAGCTGCAGCGATTATTTTTGGCCCTAAAGATCCTGCTAACAAGTCACGGGCATTAATCTGGGTTCCAAAAGAATTGGTAGGCGCAAACGAAACCCCCAGAGAGTTCGCTTACAAAACCATAAGTGAGGCCTACAAGAAGACAGCAGGCTCATACGGTCTTCAGTCGTATACAGAAGACAATAAGAAAAACCTTGGATTTACATCTTCCACTGACATCAAGAATACGGCTGAAAATCTTATGTTGTTTGTATTAGGTGATTACAAAGAAGTCAAAGCGCCGGATTCAATGGGTAGCAAGGAGTCTTACTTGTACTCGACAGATCCATATCTTGATTACAGCTCTAATTTAGTTGCCAATACATTTGTATCCATTAACGACTTTGAATTTATTGTTAAATTGAGTTCAGCTCTCCCAGAGTGGGTAGTGCTATATATTAAACCCGGGTTTGTAACCATAAATGGGGAGACAAATAAATTTCCGTTTATGCTTCAGAGCGGAAAAATACACTTATTTGTAATTCCAAAATAGCCATCTGAACTGGGCTTTGCATATCCAAGACTAATGCAAGTTTTCGCAAGGGTCTTGGAGTCGCCACCAAGGCCTTGTAGCTATATCCAAGGAACACAAAATCCTTACAAGGATCATCCAAGGGTTTGCAGACACAGGCATGCATTTTGGTAATTCAATACCTTTTCTTTTGATAGTTTTTGGAACACACATTTTTTAGAAAAAATGTGTAAATTTGTCTCACATATTAGAAGCAAAAAAATGGTGGGAAATGGCTATGCAAGGAAGCCACAATTGGACTCCCTATATTAATCAATATTACTGATAAGTTAACAAGGAGTTACCCCCCAAGAAAAAATATCGACGCAGACTTAGAGGAAAATTAGATATGCCCAGCTACTCCATTACGTTTTCCGATAGAGAAACTATTGTTGACGACATGCAAGCCATGGCTGACGAACATGATATTACTGTTGAACAACTCATCAAACGATTTATCTGCGATGGAATGATGCATAGGCATGATGATGCGCCATCTATTCCAAGCGACTCACTTGATGATTTTTTGGTGAAGAACGGTGTATTAAAACCGTTAGAGGCAAATACAAAAACTACACCTAAAGAGAGTTTTTGAATCTTCGTATTTTTGAGTAGTTATTTAATAGCCACCAGCCCAAAGAACATCTCTGCCCAGCAACTCTGGAGAGCACCACGGCTCTGCATGTCCTAGAATTTACCATTGCAATGGCGACTTACTACTGGTTTCGCTTAAATAAGCAAAAGCCAAGACCTAGGCATAATAGGTTATCTTCGTTTAACGCACTCATGTGTTCTCAATGTTTAGCTATTCCGCTCACTCAATACCCGCGAAGCCGGTGAATTTCCCGGCTTCGCGGGGTTTAATACAGATATCTATTTAACATCTATTAAACTAATTTGATTATTTATGCACTTTTGTCAAATAGAAAAACCCTTAAATTTCATACCCTTACTTGTGGTGCACTGTGGTGTACTGTGGTGTACTGTGGCGTACGGGCTCGTATTTAGTCCATTTTGTTAAATAGAAACTAAAGCAACCAGTAACGCCGCCAGCGGGTTTCACCTTCGGCACCTACTTGCAGCT
>CAUOQW010000404.1:0-3485 GCA_963506825.1 uncultured Cellvibrio sp. | reverse complement strand
TCAGCCTCGCGCTTACTAGCGCTACTACGATTATCGTATTGTTCGGTAAGACACAGACTTTCAGGTTTGTGCGCGCGAAAGTAGCGGGCGCCACCTTTGCCGCTGCTATGCTCGCTCCAGCGCCTTTGGATATCTGTGGTAATGCCAGTGTACAATTGGCCGTCGCTGGTACGAATCATATATACCCACCAATTTTTTGCGGTCATGCAGAGAAGCCAAAATGTCAGAAATTAAACGGGATGCGCAAGCTAAGCAATTATTAGAAGCCGAGCAGCTCTTGAGTATTACCAGCATCAATCGCGAGTTTCGTAGTATTGCAGCAATTAATAATTGGCAATCATACCACACGCCTAAAAATCTAGCCGCTGCGGTTGCGGTGGAGGCAAGTGAGTTGTTAGCAGAATTTCAGTGGCTCACAGATGAAGATTCTAAAGCTCTAAACCTGCAAAAAAAATCGCAAGTGGCAGATGAGATAGCAGATGTAATTATGTATTTAACGGAATTGTGTGCTCAGTTGGATATTAATATGGCCGATGCAATCCATGCGAAAATTAACAAGAATAAACAACGATTTCAGAACCTATAAAAATGGCCAAACAACCTATTAATCAAGATCGAAATTTTGATGATCTTGCTAAACGCTTCCAAAAAAATATTTATGGTGGGTTAAAAGGCGAGATTCGTTTAGCGATACTTGAACGTGATTTCTGCGAACAATTTGCGATGGCACCTTTTGGTGAACAGCCATCGCCAAAGCCTTTAAGAATATTGGATGCAGGCGGTGGTCAAGCACAATTTTCCCTGAATTTTGCGCGGGCGGGGCATTCCGTTGTTATCTGCGATATTTCGGCAGAAATGTTAAAGCTGGCGGAGCAAGAAGTTATTGCTCAGGGTTTGCAAGCCAGAGTGCAATTAATTCATTGTGCAATTCAAGATTTATCGCAACATATCGATGAAGATGCTCGTGAATTTGATGTGGTTTTGTGTCACGCCGTTATGGAATGGGTTGCCAACCCATCGGATTTGTTGGCAGCCTTAATGGTTTATATTAAATCACAGGGTTTTTTATCCTTAACCTTTTATAACTTGCATTCTTTGATTTATAAAAATTTATTGCGGACGAATTTTAAGAAAATTCAACAGCAGGATTTTGGTGGTTCGCGCGGTAGTCTTACACCGATTAATCCGCTTTACCCTGAAGATGTGTTTGAGTGGCTAAATCAACTGCCGATATCTAGACTTGCTACTAGCGGAATTCGTGTTTTCCATGATTATATTTTCAATGAAGAGCATCGTGAACGTGACCCGCAAAGCGTGATAGAGCTGGAACTCGAATTTTCGCGCAAACAACCCTATCAATTATTGGGGCGGTATATCCATGTGTTGAGTCAAAAAGACTAAGCTGGTTAGTTAGGCTTGGATACATTAAGCTGAGTTTTGCGCTCAATTTGTTCGGCACATCCTGAGGGGTACGCATGCGGGGAGTCTTAACAGAATACTTAAAGCGAGTGCGTCTAAGCATAACTTGTGTGTGTGTCGCTGTGCTTTTGTCAGCTTGCGGTGGCGGGAGTGGCAGAGATAAGAATCAAACCTTTTCAAACACTACTTCAAGTGCAGCAGTATTTAGCTCCTTGAGTTCAAGCGCCACATCTTCTTTGGCTATTTTTTCATCCTCAAGCGCCTCATCGTCCAGTGTTGCTGATTCAGTGACCTTGAGCGGCATAATTACCTATGATTATGTTCCCCATAAAACCAATAATCTCGGTTTAAATTATTCTGCGATAGAACCACGTCCAGTGCGCGGTGCTGTTGTAGAGCTGATTGATGATCTAGGCCAAATTAAATCGTCAGGTATTACCGCTCATGACGGCAGCTACACCTTTGCTATACCCAAAAATCAACTTATTAAAGTGCGAGTGAAGGCGCAGCTATTCAGTTCATCATCACCCGCTTGGGATTTTAAAGTTACTGATAACACGTCAAATAATGCACTTTATGTACTCGATGGTGCATTGGTCGCCACCACTACTCAAAGCGCCAAAAGAAATTTACATGCTAGTTCTGGTTGGGATGGTGTTACCTACTCTGCCCCAAGAGCAGCAGCGCCCTTTGCGATATTGGATAGTATTTATGTGGGGGTAAACCGCATAAATACTGCCGGTAACACACAAAATCTTAGCCCGCTGGAATTGCGTTGGAGTACTAAAAACTCAGCTGCTGAGGGCGATTTTGTTAGGGGTGAAATTGGTACCAGTTTTTATGATGGTACTGCTATTTATATATTGGGTGATGCCAATAATGATACCGATGAATATGACCCCCATGTATTGCTGCACGAGTGGGGCCATTACATAGAGGATGAATTGTTTCGCTCGGATAGTATTGGTGGAGAACACTCCGATGGCCAGCTTCTGGATTTGCGTGTCGCTATGTCTGAAGGTTTTGCCAACGCATTTTCGGGAATGATGATTGATCAAATTAATTATGCAGATGCATCTGGTACTGGGCAATCATCTGGGTTTACTTTCAATATTGGTCAAAAAAATCGAATGAATAAAGGATATTTTAGTGAGGGCTCTGTAGGGTCTATTTTATACAATTACTATGCGAGTAATTTAAATAAAACCGCCCATGATTTCTCGCCAATCTTCAATATTTTAAATAGTGCTAGCTATGCTACTAGTGAAGCCTTTGCCAGTATTTTCTTATTTCAATCACAATTAAAAAATCAACTGCCTAATCATGCTCCCTTATTTTTAAGCCTGATGCAGGAACAAAATATTTTTGGCACAGATGAATACGCTAACAATGAATCCAACAATGGCGGTCTTAGTATCAGCCTTCCGGTTTACAAAGCCTTGACTGTAAATGGCGCAGCTATCAATGTGTGCAGCGCTGCTGATTATGGTAAGTACAATAAACTTGGTAACTCACAGTTTATTCGACTGAATATTGCTCAAAGCGGCATTTATAATGTTCGTGTTAACAAATCGGGCGGCGCGAATGTTATTTCAAAACCTGAATTTGTCCTTTATGAAAATGGTCGCGCCATCGCTTATGTGGAAAATACGGTGAACGATAATGTATCCGGCAATCTAAATATATCGCGCGGTAATTATGTGCTAGAGGTATATGATTTGAATAATCATGACAGCGATAATACTGATGAAGATATGACATGTTTTAATGTGCGAATTGCAACCAACTAATGTAAGGGTTAATTATGAGCACTCTATCTTCTTCAATAAAGTTTGGGCTTGTGACACTCGCTATTGCGGCACTCTTAAGTTGTAAGGAAAAACCTGTGGCTGACACAATAAGCGCGACGGAACCGGTTCAATCTACAAAAACAACTAAGCCCGGTGCCGCTATTAAATTGGTTTCGCATCCGCGGATCGCCATAACAGCAAACTACCTGGCGCATAGGGAGATTATGCTATGGACAATATATTCGAATGGAGAATTGGTTTTTGATTTTTGTTTAT
>CAUOQW010000403.1:0-3486 GCA_963506825.1 uncultured Cellvibrio sp. | reverse complement strand
CGCACTTTTTACAACAGCACGCCGCTGCACACTGCGAAATTATTGTGGTAGATCCCGGCAGAGGAAATCACGCGCGCTTTAGCAAAAAAATGATTGAGTTCGGCTTTGCGCACAGCCAGCACAAACCGGAAACAGAAACCTATTTAGATAAACCTTTTGGCGGGCAGGTATTGCGGTATGTGCGGTGATGCTCCCGCGTTGTACGCGGGAGTTCTCAAACAGCGAAGGCTAAACTAAAAAAAATTTAGCATAACCCTAACATTGATCATATTAGTGACATTCCTTAGGCAAATACTTTTCAGGTATTTCTTCACCGGTACAGCTCCAATCTACATGTGTGCCTTGAGCTTCAGCATTGAGATAAATTTTTCCTTCGCTATCACCCATTGCAGTTTCAAATGCGGCAACAATGGATAGGCTTGACTCAGTATCGCCAGCCACTAATTCGATGGAAAATTTCCCTTTCTGATCATAAATTTCACCCGTGTAACCAAGATCTTTTAAAGCTGTCGGCACGGATTGGTTAGCACCAACATATGAATCCACTTTTCTACGCACTTCTTGCGCATTTTTATAAGCAGCCATGTAATGCGCTCGCTTCGCATAATCTTGATAGGCGGGTAAAGCAACAGCGGCCAAAATCCCGATAATAGCAACCACGATAATGACGGATGCCAAACCACCGCCCATACCAAAACGCGGTGTAAAAATAGCTAAAACCCACGCAAACAAATGGCGGCGCGGATGCTTAATATCTTGAGCCCGCTTCAACGCAATGGCCGTGGCCATTCTTTTGGTTAACCAAGGGTAATCTCCCGTTAACTCATTAAAAGACATCCAAAACTCTGAAGTCATAGAAATTTGTTTTGTATAAGCATCCACATTCATTGAGTTCCAACGAGAGTCACCTGCAGCAAGTGCGGCAATAGCAAATTTAATACTCTCCTCTGAATCACAGCACCTAACGCCATATCTATCACAGGTATATTCTTCTGCACGCCTTAAAGCTGCCCCCAAGAGCGGCAGAATAGATGCAGGCAATAAAAACGCATTCCAATTAATGTGTTTTCTATGCAGATGCCCCAACTCGTGACCAATATAAAAATTGAGCGCATCAGGCTGAGATTCGAGCGCATCAATCACTTCCGTGAAAACAACCACGAAGTTTTTTCCCAAAAAGCGGGTTGCAAGCGCATTAAAAAAACCTGTGCGCAAAAGGTATGCATCTGGAATTTTTTGTAAGCCCACGCGAGCACAACAATCAATGAGGCGGGCATGCAAATCGGGGAATTGCTCTGCGGTAATTTTTACACCTGAGCCCTTTAAATGAGAGATAAAAGCGGAGTGAGAAAAAAGTATAAATAAGTACACGATTAAAATATAAAAAAGCACTCCGCCAAAAGTTCCACCAATTAGCGCCAACCAAGCGATAGCTGAAATAATGGCCGAAATGATAAACAGTGGTTTCTCGTGCTTGTAGACTAAATTCATTTTTTTCTCCTTTTTAAAATATACCTAAAATTTATTGTTTGTTTTTATTTTCTCATTGCAGCTAAATACTTATCACTGCTATAAAAAATAATCGTTTTCAATCGCATGAACCAGCAATACATCTATACCCGCCATGCCAGCAGACGCGGCCGCTTGTAAACCCAGTTTTGAATCTTCAAACACCACGCACTTTTCAGCGGGAATGCCGAGTAGTTCTGCGCAGCGCAAAAAGGTATCGGGCGCGGGTTTTGGATTTTTAACTTGATCGGCACCAACGATGGCATCTATGTATTTATCCAACCCACACAAACCCAAAATGGTGGTGGCTTCTTGCGTGTAGGCGCCAGTGCCAATCGCCATAGGTTTAATGCCGTGGTATTTTTTTGCGACTTCAATCAGAGCTGTGGGTTTTACAAACTTATGCATATTGTCATGCACCCAAACTTCTTTGAAATCGTTAATTTCATCTAGCGTTGCAGCAACTGTGAGATTAAATTTTTCCAGCAGAATTTCAATCGTACCTTTGGTGGGTACTCCTGCTAGTGAACGCATAAACGCGCGATCAATAGGAATGCCGTATTTGTTTAAGGTTTCGCTCCAAGCGAATTCATGCAATTGGCCACTATCAACCAAGGTGCCGTCCATATCAAAAATTAAAGCGTCGTAATGATCGTACATAAAGTCTCTCGATTTAAATTCATTCAAAAAATTAGGCATAAAAAAACCGCACCGTTTTCACAGCGCGGTTTTTTATTAAAGCATTAACTTAAGCACGTGCAGCCAAACTCAGTTTTGCGCGTTCAACCGCGGCTTTCACTTGTACGGGCGCGGTACCACCAATGTGATTGCGCGCCGCGACTGAACCTTCCAGAGTTAACACGGCAAATACATCTTGTTCGATAACCGTAGAAAATTGTTGCAGTTCGGCCAAGCTCATTTCCGATAGATCTTTTCCGGTTTGCACGCCGTAACCTACCGACTTGCCAACGATCTCATGTGCATCGCGAAATGGAACACCGCGACGTACCAAGTAATCGGCTAAATCCGTTGCCGTAGAAAAACCGCGCTTGGCGGCTTCGTACATTTTTTCTTTGCGTGGCAGAATTGCAGGCACCATATCGGCAAATGCACGCAGGCAATCTTTTACAGTATCAATCGCATCGAACACAGGTTCTTTGTCTTCTTGATTATCTTTGTTGTAAGCCAAAGGCTGCGACTTCATCAAGGTTAGCAGCGCAGTGAGATGACCGTAAACACGACCCGTTTTTCCGCGCACCAATTCTGGAACATCCGGGTTTTTCTTTTGCGGCATAATCGACGAGCCGGTACAGAAACGATCTGGTAAATCGATAAAGCTGAATTGCGATGATGTCCACAGCACAAGCTCCTCACTAAAACGAGAAAGATGCATCATCAAAATCGCGGCGAAGGAACTGAATTCAATCGCGAAATCGCGATCACTCACAGAATCCAAGGAGTTTTCAGTCGGCGCAATAAAACCTAGCAATTGTGCAGTGTAAGCGCGGTCGATTGGGTAGGTTGTACCCGCAAGTGCAGCAGCGCCAAGTGGCAAATAATTCATGCGCGCGCGGCAGTCGATTAAACGCGAATAATCGCGCTGCAACATTTCAAACCAAGCCAATAAATGGTGGCCAAAAGTGACGGGCTGCGCAGTTTGTAAATGGGTGAAGCCGGGCATTATGGTATCGGCTTCGCGCTCAGCTACACTCAAAAGGCCTTGTTGCAGGCGCGTAAGTTCTTTGGCGATTGCATCAATTTCGTCGCGCAAATAGAGGCGAATGTCGGTGGCGACTTGATCGTTGCGCGAACGCCCTGTATGAAGCTTTTTACCAGTAATGCCGATGCGTTGAGTGAGCACGGCTTCGATATTCATGTGCACATCTTCAAGGCTCACCGACCAGGTGACTTTGCCTGCGACAATTTCCGCGCGGATTTCTTCGAGGCCGGTAATAATTTGATCGCGCTCGGCATCGG
>CAUOQW010000402.1:0-3486 GCA_963506825.1 uncultured Cellvibrio sp. | reverse complement strand
GTACCACCACTCACTAATAGCCGCTATACCTTGTGCACCATTTTCTAATGCAATAGCCAGATCAGATTCAGTCATTCCACCCAATGCATAAACAGGGATTATTGCATTATCTACTAACGATCTAAATCTATCCCAGCCGATTCCATCTTGATCAGGATGAGAACTCGTTGCCAGAACTGGCGAAAGGCAAATGTAATCTACGCCTATTTTTTCAGCGTGTTTAATTTCACTTTCGGTATGACATGACGCACCCAATAAAATTGAGTCGCTAACCGGGCGGGCATTGCAACTTAGTAACTGACTTGAATTTAAATGTAAACCCAAATTTGAATACGCAGAAAGATCAGCAAAAACTTGCGGTGAAGTATTGATAATTAATTTCGCAGAATAGCGATTGCAGATTTCGGCTACTGGTCCCAAGAGCATCTGAATAGTATCTGATTTTTGTAGTCGCAACTGAACTATACGA
The DNA here is from genome assembly GCA_963506825.1 of uncultured Cellvibrio sp. Lineage (GTDB taxonomy): Bacteria > Pseudomonadota > Gammaproteobacteria > Pseudomonadales > Cellvibrionaceae > Cellvibrio. Next base: position 3,017 of record CAUOQW010000402.1, on the reverse strand, counting down.
ATACCTTTCTGAAGCGCGGATTCTAAATGTGCCAAAAAATCACTGGGTTCAGTAAATTCACCAGTAATCAGCAATCGCTGCGGGAGATTAATCGCAGTAATAATAGGACGATTAGCTGCAGGAAATTCATATTCATGCAAAGACGAAGGAGTTACCCATTGTATAGGCTGCCCTTCATTTCCCTGTGGTTGCCCAGAAAACTCTGTGACTTTATGAACATCTAACAGAACCACTTTATCACCATAGTCATGGCGAATCTTTATTAGCGACTCAGTTGCAGTAATCTCTATAGCAAGCTCTTCCTGAAGCTCGCGGTTAAGTGCATCAAACAATATCTCGCCGTCCTCGACCTTACCGCCAGGAAACTCCCACAAACCGCCCTGATGGGCTTTGTCAGGGCGTTTAGCAATAAGAATAGTTCCATCTTTTCCAATAATGACGCCGACTGCAACATGAACTACGCGAGACATTATAAATTCCTTATGACCGGTAATCCGCATTAATGCGAACATATTCGTAAGAAAGATCTGTTGTCCAAATGGTTTCCGCAAAAGTGCCGCGATTCAAATTTATGTTGATCGCAATATCAGAACCGCTCATCACTTTTTGGCCTTGCTCTTCGGTGTAGCTTGCCGCGCGCGCCCCCTTTTCTACAATAAGTACATCATTCAAATGTACGACTACTTTGCTAGCATCAAGGTTATCTAAGCCAGCATAACCAATGGCAGCAACTATACGTCCCCAATTTGGATCTGATGCAAACAATGCAGTTTTAATTAAAGGCGAATGCGCAACAGCATAACCCACGTCCAAACATTCATCACGTGTTGCGCCGCCGCTTACTGCAACAGTTACAAACTTGGTGGCACCTTCGCCATCGCTCACAATACTTTTTGCGAGATGCACATGTGCAGCAAGAATTGTTGCACGAAGCTTTTCATAAAGTTCGCCACTCGCTTCAGTAATTTCGGGTAAATCAACTTGACCAGAGGCGATTAAAATACAAGAGTCATTTGTGGATGTATCGCCATCAATAGTAATGCGATTAAAGGATTTATCTGCAGCTTCGCGTGCAAGTTGTTGCAGTAAAACCTGGGAAATTTTTGCATCAGTTGCGATGTATCCCAACATAGTTGCCATATTGGGCTTAATCATACCTGCGCCCTTAGCAATTCCGTTTACCGTAATAGTTTTACCCTCGTAAACAAACTGCTCGCTAAAACCTTTTGCGCGCGTATCGGTTGTCATAATGCCTGCGCCGGCATCTTCCCAGCCATTTTCATTGGCCTTTTCCAAGGCTTCTGGCACTACTGCAATAATTTTTGCAACGGGTAGTGGCTCGCCAATCACCCCTGTTGAGAAAGGCAATACTTGCTCAGGCTTAACGCCTTTCAATTGCGCGATTGCGGCACAAGTTGATTTTGCATCCAACAAGCCTTGCTCGCCAGTACAAGCATTTGCATTGCCAGAGTTAATCACTAAAAAACGAATTGGTGCTTTTGCTAAGTGCTCACGGCAAACCGTAACTGGTGCAGCACAAAATGCATTTTTGGTAAACACGCCAGCGACATTACTGCTTTCCGCTAATTCAAATAACACCACATCGCGACGATTTACTTTTTTAATGCCCGCGCAAACTGCGGTTAATTTCACACCTTTAACAGGATGCATAATTGGAAAAGGATATTCACCTACGGCCATAATTGATTCTCACAAATTAGATAATTAGACGGGAGCCGCGCAAAAAGATATGCTCCACTAAAAACAGCCCCAATAAAAAAGAGATGACGAACATCTCTTTTTTGCATTTTCAATACTACAGCTTGGAAATTACTCTAACGCACCATGACAACTTTTAAACTTTTTACCTGAACCACAAGGACATGGATCATTGCGGCCTACTTTACGACCCTCGCGAATAATAGGTGCTTGGGTTAATTTAGGTTGCGGCATAGCCTCAGTCAGCGAAGATGCTTGTTCATGCTGTAATTGCATTTTTTGACGAGCTAAATCCTCACGACGCTGCTGCTCCATAGCCTCCATTTGCTCACGGGTAATAGGTTCAACGCGTGCCATTAAATTTACAGTTTCACGCTTAACGTTATTCAACATGCTTTGAAATAATTCAAAGGATTCACGTTTATATTCTTGCTTTGGATTGCGTTGCGCATAGGAACGTAAGTTAATACCTTGACGCAAATGATCCATACTGGCCAATTGCTCTTTCCAAGAATTGTCGAGTACTTGCAGCATGACTTGCTTTTCAATCTCTAACAAAATATCGCCGACACGCTCACACTTAGCATCATAAGCTGCTTGAATTTCGGTAAGAATTTTTTGCTTTAAATGATCTTCATCTAAACGTGTATCCTCCTCAAGCCATTTTGCGATCGGCAGCTGCAGGCCAAAATCCATTTCTATTTGTTTTTCCAACCCGGGAATATTCCACTGATCTTCAATTGATTGTGGTGGGATATGATCAAGTATCATATCGTTAACTACATCGGCACGAATTGCAGTAATAGTGTCGCGAATATTGTCTGCTTCGAGTAACTCATTGCGCTGTTGATAAATAATTTGGCGCTGATCATTCGCAACATCATCAAATTCTAGCAATTGCTTACGAATATCAAAGTTGCGCCCCTCAACTTTACGCTGTGCTTTTTCAATGGCGTTGTTCACCATACGGTGTTCAATGGCTTCACCCTTTTCCATCCCCAGTGCTTGCATAAAACCACGCACACGCTCTGAAGCAAAAATACGCATCAAGTTATCTTCAAGCGATAAATAGAAACGAGTTAAACCTGGATCACCTTGACGACCGGCACGGCCGCGCAACTGATTGTCAATACGACGCGATTCGTGGCGCTCGGTACCAATAATATGCAAACCACCTGCAGCTAATACAATTTCATTACGTTTTTTCCATTCAGCTTTAATTGCCGCAATCTGTTCTGGAGTCGGATTGTCTAGCTCATCAACTTCAGATTCCCATCGACCACCTAACACAATATCAG
>CAUOQW010000401.1:0-3493 GCA_963506825.1 uncultured Cellvibrio sp. | reverse complement strand
TACAGAGATGAATTATGATCGCCATTGGGCGGATTCAAGTCGCGTTTATCAATTAGAAGAGACCACAAATTTCAACAATGAGAATCGTAAAGCGCCCTTTGTAGCTTCTGATATTTATGAAATCGTAAAGAGCCATATTCCTGAGGTTGAGCACATCTCTCGCCAGCATCAGACAGAAACAAAAGTAAAGCCCACAACAGCTGACACCAAAAATAACGAAGAGTACCAAGAATCTGTATCGGCGATAGATAATGCTTTTTTTGAAATATTTAATTACCCAATCGCTAAAGGTAGACTAAAAGATTTTTATGCAGATGAATCATCTGCTGTTATCACAGAAGAGTTGGCAAAAAAACTCTTCGGCAACGAAAACCCCATTGAAAAAACAATTAATGTCGAAACAACCAATTTACAACTTTCTGGAATCCACCCCAGTGAAGGCGGTAGCCGCCCCGCGACTTTTAAAGATTACAAAATTGTCGCCGTCATAGCCAATGACTCACATAAAACCAGCATTTCCCGCCACAGTATATTTATTCACCTACAAATAAATAAAAATGCCGAATCTGAGCGGGATGGCAGAGTGTCCTTTAGTCATGCCTTGGCAATATATTTAAAAGTAAAACCCAATACAGATATATTAAAAATACAGAATGCATTACCTAAGTTGCAAGATGAGTTCACCTCATCAGCTCTTGTGAACGGTAAGAAATCCAGTGAAATACATTTGGTCAGTTTTCTAAACATAAAAGATGCCCACTTAAAAGGTGCGCAAGTTACAGGGCAAATTGAAAAAGTATGGATGCTCTTTGGCCTAGCAACAATCATTCTATTAATGGCGTGCATAAATTACATTAACCTTGCATTAGCAGCCTATTCGCGCAGACAAAAAGAAATTGCTTTACGCAAAACCTTGGGAGCATCAAAGCACAATATTCTCCAACAGTTTTTAAGCGAGTCCTTGTTAATTGCCAGCATTGCATTATTAACGTCCTTTATTCTCATTGAACTTTGCATGCCATGGCTAAAATCTGCCGTTAATCTCGACATAGAAAGAAGCACTATATATGCACCGCAGATTCTGGGTTATTTATTAATAATGACACTACTGGTTGGTTTTATTGCTGGCGCATACCCAAGCTTTTATCTATCGCAATTTAATCCAGCGGCCACATTAAAATCCAATAAATCCATAGAGTCTTCAAGAAGCATAAAATTCCGACAAGTATTAGTGATTAGTCAATTTGTTATTTCTGGAGTTATGCTCACCAGCGTTTGCATTATAGCAGCGCAAATGCATAAAGCTCAGGTGTTTGACCCTGGCTATCAAACCAAAAACATTATTTTTGCCACTCACCCAGCGCTACAGGCAGCCAACAGAGGCAGCATTCAAAATGTTAAATATCAAATTTCCAAAATACCCGGAGTACAAATAGTTGAACTTGCTATGCCGAGTATTCCAGGAAAATACGGCCAAAAAATGCTGGTTTCAAGACAGGGAGACACTGCCAGTAAAGTCATTGAGCTTCAGCAAACTCAGCTAGCAGGGCCAGATGATTTAAAAGTCTTTAATATTAAACTCCTTGCAGGTCAGTATTTTTCTGCCCCCATAAATACAGATGACATCAAACCTGGAATACAGGAAAAAATTTATATTAATCAGCAGGCGCTAGCGCCATTGGGCTTCAAAACTGCCAGCGAAGCTATTAACCAACAGATCCACGTTGTTTTTTCCCCTACGTATAAAATGCCGATGACTATCGTGGGTGTAACCCCAGCAGTTCATGTTGGTTCGTTCAATGCGTCTGACATCCCTTCTTTTTTTTGGCCAATAAGCAGTAGCGGTATGCCGATAGGATTTGCCATTCGCTATGAAAGTGACGATAGAAAGGCAATAGAAGAAAGTATTAAAACTATTTGGAAAGAATCTTTAAGCTACATTCCTCATACCTGGTTTATTGAAAACGCTATTGCGGACGAATATAAAAATGAAAATCTTATTGCGCGTTTCATTTATATATTTACCAGCATTGCAATTTTTATCAGCTGCCTTGGCCTATATGGACTAGCCGCTCACGCCGCAGGCAAACGCAAAAAGGAAATTAGTTTACGGAAGGTTAACGGCGCATCGGTTCTTAACATAGTGACGCTACTGCTATGGCAATTCAGCAAACCGGTTCTATTCGCCAACATTATTATTTGGCCAATTGCGCTCTACGCAACATCGCGCTGGCTAGAGCAGTTTGTTAATCGCATAGATATTTGGCAATGGGCCCCGGTCTTTTGCCTTAGCTCTGCAATGCTAGCTATTTTAATTGCATGGTTAACCGTTGGCGGGCAGGCATTTTTGGTGGCAAGAGAAAAGCCCATTCATGCGCTGCGAGAAGAATAAGAGCAGCTCGGATTTTTTTGAAAAGGAATCACCCCTATTACAGGATGTTTTAGGCTCCTAATCAGGAGCCATTTTTAAATTCATGAGAAAAGTATGCTTAATAATTACTTAAAGATTGCCCTGCGCAACTTGCTTCAAAACAAAGTACATTCTTTTGTATCTATTTTTGGCTTGGCGCTAGGTTTAGCTGCCACAACAGTCATCTTGATTGTCAATTACAGCGAACTTACTTGGGATAAAAACTGGAAGGATGTAGATAGAATTTATGAACTGGAACAAATCTATATGGCTCGCGCCACGCCGTCCAAGGTAGATACCCTATTAACTCCAAGTCTACTCAATAAAGTTTCCGAAAAATTTAGCGACATTGAACACTTAGGCCACATTAGTTACACCGAAGGCGACATTAAACTAAATGATAGAAAAATGCACAGCACGAAATCTTTTAACGAAAATGTAAACGCTATAACTCCCAATATTATTAACATATTTTCTCTTGCTGCCATTCAGGGCAGCACAGAGGAATTTTATCGCAATAAGCAAAGTGTAATTATTTCTAAATCAATGGCCGAAAAATTATTTTTTAAGGAGGACCCCATAGGCAAAACCCTGGAGATAAACTGGAAGTCTTTTTCTAAGGCAGACCAAAACCCCAACATTAATACTAACTATAAAGTTATTGCTGTTATCGCCAACTCCCCTAAACGATCTAGCTTGCAGCGAGGCATGGATATTTTAGTGAATGAACGATACTCGAATGAACCTGACGATCCAAATTTTTTTATATTCCGAGAATCAAGTTCAACTTACGTAAAACTCAAAAAAGGCGCGCGATCAGATGCCACAAACCTTCAATTCCCCAATTTTTTAAATAAGGACATGCCGGGATTAAGTGGTGGCGAGAAGAAATCGAGCGAAGCCTTCATATTTAAGCTAACCAACATTCAAGACATTCATTTATATGGAGCTAATTCATCAAATAGCACACAACGAATTTTTATTCTTTATTGCCTTGCAGCTGTAATAGCTATATTAGCTTGCGTAAACTATATCAACCTGACTACTGCACATTTTTCTCGCAGACAAAAAGAAATTTCTCTG
>CAUOQW010000400.1:0-3494 GCA_963506825.1 uncultured Cellvibrio sp. | reverse complement strand
GTCCACCTTAAAGCATTGATTGCACCAAGCCAAATTAGATCGTAAAAGACCTCGGCCAACTTTGTCCGATAGATTTTCAATAGGAATCTGGGTCAGATTAAAACCGTTGATTTTACCTTCAGTGCCATCTGTAATTGCTTGAGAGAATCGACGTGCCCATTTGCCGATTCCATTGCAGGCATATACTCCGCCGGCATCGTTTGGTTTTCGTGTAGGACGGAGATTTTCAGGTAGGTATTTGGATAGTAACTGATAGCTGAATGCATAAGCTGGCTCTGAATACAGATCGGATAGCCGTAAAATATAACTGCTCATGGCCTCAATTTCGCCACCACCAAGCCCATAGGGCTTGATGGGAGCAAGGTATGGATACCTATAAGGAACAAAATCGAACCTATGAATCTTGATTATTGAAAGCTTTTCTAGGTTCATATTGTCTGCACTAGATCTCTATTTGAATTTCGACGACCAGGCTTAAGGTTACGCATTTTCGAATTGGACTTAATTTGCGGATTGTCACCTGAAAAGAAATCTGGCTGGATAAGATTGGGATCAAAATCCTCTGTTGACTCCGATAGATATTTTTCAAAAAGTTTTATTTCAGTCTCGGCTTTTTCAAGAAAAAAGCGGTTGCTTTTTTCCTGCGCCATAATTTCTTTGGTGAGAACGGAAAGCTTTTTGCTGGTCAGCCTTGTATAGCATCTCGCTAGCCAATCAAAGAGTAGACCAACGCACCCCAAAGAATGATTGTAAATGAAGGTTACATTCTTACCTAAATCAGGATCAATACGAATTCCAAAGTCCAAAATAAACGTTTTAAAAACTCGCATAAACTCAGTAAGATCATTATGTGAGTTTTTATAGCGTTTGTAGTACACCAAATTAACTCGTCTAGATAGCTGCTCGTTCATATTGAGAAGTGGTGAGGCTTCATGGGTTCCGAATAATATAAGTCGGGTGTCCATTTTGTTTGTCCACGACTTGAGCGTTTCGAGATTGTTTTTTGCTACGCCGGCCGGAAGATCTGCACAAAAACTTTGGCACTCATCCATAATTATTGCTATGGGTCTCAGCCGGCTTATTCTTTCTATTACCAACCTCTCAAGTTGTCCGAGTGTTAACCTCGTTCTACTGGACGGTTTCCCACCATCTTTTAGCGATGAAATCATTTGATCAAAATCTACTTTTTTATCAAACCCATCATCTCCTAGCTCAATAAAGAGCTCTTCTAGAAATGAACGCCATGGAAATTCATTTTTCTTTCTTACTGGAACCTCGATATAGATAGGCGGCCCAAAATTATCATCCATACCTGGCTTTGTGAGATTTTTCAGAGTTTCGTGTAAATAGTATTCGTAGGTTGTCTTTCCAACCCCGCTTGGCCCAATAACTAGTAGAAGTGAATGATCGTTTGGATTTTGTAGGTGCGTAAGAATGTCGTCATTAAGCTGATTAAATCGTGCATGCTGAACAATAAAGCGCGACAACGGTTTTACGTTATTTGCAGTTTTCATACAATGCTCCAGATTTTTAATGAAAATCATAAGTGTTGTTTTGGTATGACTGATAAGCTTTCAAAATCTATATCTATGGGGCGCACCTCCTCAGCGTGATTGACGCCTTCTATTGATTGATTAGGTTTAAATATTGCTGCTTTTTGGCTAAATAGCCGCCCCTCCTTTTCGTGTAAGTTTTGATGTGCGTTAAGCAGCGCAGGGGGACCTTTTCTATACGCCAGGCTATGCCTTATATTTCGCGAATATATTTCGATGAACCCCAAGACTATCCCCTTGTCTATGCAAGACCTTACTATTTCGTCTTGAGTAAACATCCTGACATATCGATCATTTAGCTTTATGTATATGAAAAGGCAGTTATAAGGATCATATTTAACCTCCACTTTTATTTTTCCAAATTCATAACCCGCTACAGACTTTTCAAGCCGATAAGTTATTCCTCGAAACGTTAATTGATTTTTGTTGAGCGTCAGTGGAATTCTATGGGAGGGTAAGGTTTTGAAGTCAAAAGCAGCTTGAGATCCAACGCGAACACCTGGCAATTCTTCAAAGAGTGCCTTGCTTCTATTGAAGCGATCGAGGCGAGTCTCTTTAATCCCTCCCGAGGAAATTTTTGGAAATATTTCGTACAAATATTCCTTAAGTGAAATGAGAAATTCATCTGGCGTCCAAATCGCCAGTTTGGCTGAATCATGTGATGGCGATTGACCTCGGCCATATTTTTTTAACTTTCGATTGCCTTGTAAATTATGAATTAACTGTTGCTGTGAAATACCAAACATCCGTTCTATAGGCGATCCGTGTCTATAAGCTGATTTTGGCCTGTATCTTATGTTGACCCCAAATGCAGCGAATGTTGCTTGAAAATACTCACTATTAAAATCTGCGCCACCGTCGCACATAACCCACAACGGCAAAACACCATGCACACGGTAGCATTCTCTAAGCACCAGCATTGCAGAACGGTAGGATGGTTTTTCGAACGTGACATGCACAGCTAAAATCATTAGCGAATATGAATCAATTAAAAGAGTCATATTTAGACGAATTGAAAATGGCTCACCCGTAATGGCAGAAATGAATTCTAATTCAAGTGGCGTATGATCTATATGAGCCAGATGAAAAATAAAGTCTGCAGCAGCGGGAGCATCATGTTTTGGGTCATGTTCAAGAGGTCGCGGCCCAAGGCCATAGGCGGACTTTATACCTTCTCTCTTCAAAGTAAATTTGTATGAGTCGATTTTTGACGTGTGATTATAGAAGGTTGTCATGGAGCAAGGGGTAATGCTTTTCTTGTTGCAGGCGGATATGTAATGGATATAGGCGTGATGCGTAGTTGGCGCTGTCTTTGTGAGAACGACTTCTTTTATTGTTTTATCGATTAACTCATAATTTGAGTCACCCATCCTCCGAGTTCGATTCCCTTTAAACTTGTCCCGACTTATCAAACCAAAAAAACCAACTCCAAATTCCTGCTCTGATTTTTTATAATCAGACACCCAGCGCTTCATTGTGCTTGTCGGAATTGAGCTGTTGCCACCACCTTTAAATTTAATTAGCTCGGCTTGCTTTATGAGTGCCGATTCAATTTCTAAAGCCGAATATGAGTCTAATAGTTGGGAAACTTCACTTCTTGATTTCTTATACACATCTTCGATATATAAGTTGTCAGAAGAGATTAATCTTGATATATCCTCACTCGAAAAACTAAGCGTATTACGACCTTTTATTATTAGGTTGTTTTTTTCACATGAAATTATTCGATACTTATCAGATTCAATGTAGACGCTGTTTGCGTTATATAAGTCACTAAACGTTTTTACGGGAATTAACAGGTGGTTTTCGAGGACTGATGTGTAAGCTCTCATGGTGTTTGCACTGTGGTAAATCCACATGTGCTCTGGATTTATAAAGAGTTGATTATCTAATTCTGCAGATAGTATTCCGTTCAATATCGCTTGTATTATTATCTTTTGG
>CAUOQW010000399.1:0-3502 GCA_963506825.1 uncultured Cellvibrio sp. | reverse complement strand
GCACTCAGTGCAAGCCCTATTAAAAAGCGCGCCGCAACGTGTGCTAGAAGTGTTTATGGTACAGGGTCGCAATGATCAGCGTCTCACTAAAATTTTAAACCTTTCACAAAGCAATGAAATCAGCTGCAAAATTGTTGATCGCAAAAAGCTGGATGAAATGGTCGGCGATGAAAACCATCAAGGTGTTGTCGCCGTTTGTACGCCAGGCGAAGTTCATGATGAAAAATTCTTATTCGATTTGCTGGAAAATTTAAATGAACCTGCATTCGTATTGATTTTGGATGGCGTGACTGACCCTCATAATCTCGGCGCTTGTATGCGCACCGCAGAAGCAGCCGGCGTGCATGTAGTAATTGTGCCTAAGGATAAATCTGTTGGCTTAACGCCAGTCGCGCGCAAAGTTGCCTGCGGTGCTGCAGAAGTGTTGCCGCTCGTTCCGGTAACCAATCTCGCGCGTACTTTGAAAAAACTGCAAGAAAAAGGTGTTTGGTTATTTGGTGCAGCGGGTGAAGCAGATGCTTCAGTCTATCAAGCGAGTTTAACGGGCAATATCGGCATTCTTATGGGCGCAGAAGGCGATGGCTTGCGCCGTTTAACCCAAGAGACTTGCGATCATTTAATTAATATTCCTATGGCGGGTACGGTTAGCAGTTTGAATGTATCGGTTGCCACGGGTGTGGTGTTGTTTGAAGCGGTGCGGCAACGTAGTCGTTAATTTATAAGTTTATGCATCGCATAAAAAATGCCGGAGTTACATACTAATGTGACTCCGGCATTTTTTTATCTGGGTTTTTATTTCAGCAGGTGAACCTGAACTTGCTGATTTTTATCTAGGGTGAATTTAGCATCCTTGAAACTTGGTGGTGCTAGTTCTTTGCTTTTGCTGCTAGAACCAAAGGGTTCGCTGGGCGCGCCCATGCTGCTGAAATCTATTTTTCCGTTATCATTCACATCTTGATAAGCCTTTACTGCATATTCGCCTGCGGGTAAATCACCCAAGTTAACGCTCATGGTGGTTTTATCAACACTGACTTTTTGGCGCTTTACGGGATTTTCATTGCTGTCAAAGCTTGCTTGTTTGTTGTAGAGCGAAACGTAAAGGCTGCCTTGAACTTCCTTAATGTTATCCACCACAACGACAAGTTCTGCGGCCAAAAGGCTTGGGCTGATGAATGCAGTTAATAATGAAGCAGTAGCGATAATGTGTTTAACTTTTTTCATGATGATTTCCTTTTTTTGAGAGTAAGTGCGTTTATAAAAATTGTTGGGCGATGTTATTTATGCGTGTTGGCTGATCATAGGCGTTTTTTTGCTACGTATAATCATACTAATCAAGCCTGCTACTAAGCCGATGGGCGCTGTAACATAGGCAAAGACAAAAAATGCAAATTTAATCGCAGCAAAACTGGAATAAATGTAGGCTAGGGCACCCATAAAATCTCTTGGGTTGGCGAGCATGACATAAGATACCAGATTCTCCAGTTGATCGCTGATAGGTGCAATGGCTGATATTAACGCGCATATCACCATAATTTTTCGGCCTTTACTGTTGGCAGCAAACATACGCGATATCAGTAGCAACGCAAAGCCGTGTAACATCAACACGGATAAAATAAACAGTGAATCTATGTGTTGTGTTCGCAAGTACACATCAAAAGTACCCAGTTCAATGAGTGAGCTGTACCAAGTTTTTAGTTGTTCAGGATTGAATGACAGTTGCGCTACAAAATAGGGAACCGGAAATTTGGATGCTATGTAACTCGCCGTTAAAATTTTTGTTGCCCACATATTAAATATAAATGCGGCTGGCGTGAGTAACATGAGCGTTAAACTTGTAGGTGCGTTTAAAAAATAACGATAAAGTGATTTCATGGGATGATCCTTTTATAAATAAAAAATGTGTTAGTTGAGAAGTTTCTTGATTTAATTAAAACTTTCTAGCTGTTGTTTCGTTAAGGTGTAATCAGCGAGTTTAATTGCGCATTGCACAAGTACAACCAAGTGCAAAAGAACAAGCGATAGAGCAAAAGGTGACGCGACTAAATGGTTATAAAAGCTTTGCATAGCGGTTTCCTTTTTGTGGGTGAAGTCTTTACATATTTTTTGGTTTCGATGGGTTCATTTTGGGCGCGTTTGCCGCCCTCAACAATATCGATAGCGGCATAGGAGCTATGCAAAATTGGATAACTCAAATCGGTTAAATTTTGACTGGAGCTTGATTCAGGCTTTTTTGGCTGTAGTTGAGCACGGCGCTGTGGCGCGTGCGGCTGAAGCTATAGGCGCAACTCAGCCTACCTTAAGTAGGCAAATCGCATCGCTTGAAGCGGAAATAGGCGCGGCCTTATTTACCCGTGGTGCGCGTGGGAGTGTGCTTACGGCAGCGGGCGAGGCATTGGTTTACCCTGCAAAACAAATGCAGCAGGCTGCGCATTCACTGCAGTTGGCGGCATCTGGCCAAAGCCAATCGCTTAAAGGTACGGTGCGAATTACCGCTAGCGAAAACACCAGTACATTTTTATTGCCGCCGATTTTGGCGAGCCTGCGCTACAAATATCCCGATATTCAGCTTGAAATCGTGGCCAATAATGCCGTGGATAATTTGCTGGAGCGCGAAGCCGATATCGCCATTCGCATGACCAAGCCGCTGCAAGATACCTTGGTGGCGCGCCATTTGGGTGGCTTGAAAATGGGTGGTTATGCGAGCAAAGCCTATTTGGAGCAAAAAAATATTCCTTTCTCGCCCGCCACTATGGGCGAGTTTGATTGGATTGGTTACGACAAGAATCCAGCTATAGTGAACAGCACTCGCGCATTGGGCATTGAGTTAACCCGTGAATCCTTTGCGATTCGTTGTGATAACCAGTTGGTATGCTGGCATGCCATGCTGGATGGTATGGGCATAGGTTTTGGTTTTGCGTTATTAGCAGCGCGCTACCCGCAACTAGTGCGGGTATTACCGGAAAATTGGATACCCGATACCCAGATTTGGTTAACGGCACCGCTAGAGCTGCGTTCTAATCCGCGTATTCGTGTGGTCTATGATCATTTGGCTGAACATTTGATTGCGTTAATTAATAGTCAAAAAAGTCTTTAACTTTTTAACCTGAATACCTCTATAAATAGCGAGGAAGCCTATAACCATGAGGAAAGCTATGAAAAATATTTTATTAGCTCTTGTAACAACAGCTCTGTTAAACGCCTGTGCCCCCAAAGTAGGTAGCCCAGAATGGTGCGAAAACATGGAAGAAAAACCTAAAGGTGACTGGTCTTTAAATGAGGCTAAGGACTATGCTAAACACTGTGTTCTGACACAATAAATAAGTATGGGGGGCTATAGGTGTTATTACCTGTAGCCCCTGAATTCCCAGTAGTTATAACCACATTTACTCATTGTAATATTTTTGTGTGTTCGATCCCGCTGTTAAAACCACGCCTGAGCTGTATTGTTTCTCCTGTCAAAAGTTTCATTTCTTGTTTTGTATTTGTTTTGTATTTGTTTTGT
>CAUOQW010000398.1:0-3506 GCA_963506825.1 uncultured Cellvibrio sp. | reverse complement strand
CCGTATTTTGTGGCACGCTTCACCGAAGGCTTCAACCATTTCGTTGCCTCCATAGTTGCTCCGGTTGCTTTCGGCTGGAGCGATAGCCGAGTGGGATTTTCACCCACGGGGAAAGCGCCGCCTTATCACGGCGCACGCCAATAACGGACGTTGAAGTCCATAGCCCAACCGAGACTTTTTCTAAGTTTTATATGGAATTAATCATCTTTAATTATCTAGATTAAGAATCTTGCTATTTTTCCCATTAAATGTGATGACGATAAGGCGCCCATGATCCAATAGAAATCTAGTTATTTTATTTTGATCAACCCCACAGCAATTATTATCCCTTTCATTAGAGATAAAATCTTTCATATATTTTTTAAGCCGGTATTCGTTTACATCATAAACAATCAAGTCACGACCATTGCCAATATATAGGTCATTTTTATATACGTACAAGATAGGCGGAGAGTTGGGACTGTGCATTAAGTCCATCAGAGTTCTTCCACCATTGGCAGCTTCCTTTTGTATTGAAATTTTAGATATTGTGCCTTTTGCATTAGGAGTATTAAAAACTTTGGGGTATTCATGCAATATTAAGCTATCGCTTAGGTCACCTTGACCAGTTTTAACTACCTGATAATTATCTTTACTCGCCTGTCCCTCCCGGGGTAACTTTCGAGCCAAGCTTGCCTGATCTGAAGTACCCTGTGAAATACATTGCCATTCTGGCTCAAGTAAAAATGTAAATGATTGTTTATCAATAGAGTGACACTCACCGTAAGGTTCGCAATTGCAGGAATAGAGCTTATCTTGGTCTGAAAATAAACTAAGCACACCAATGCTGCCTTTTTTTATTATCTCCAAAGTTTTCTTATCAATCGTTACGAAGTCAATATTTGAGTCATCTTTCCATCGACGATGAATTGAAAGAAAAATTGATTTTTCGTCAGTTGTAATGGAGTCAATTATCGGTTGTGTTTCGTCATTTGCTCCTTCAATAACAATGCTTTTTATAAATGAAAAATCATGCCTATTGTAAACTTGAAGTGCTACTTGCTTTTCCCACTTTCCTATATAGACCTTATCGCGATCAAAATATAATAGATTACTAAATGATCCGAAATCAATACTAACAGTCTTACTAGCTGGCCTAGCCACTGAAAGTGCTTTGCCAAATTCTGTTTGTTTTTCGTCATTAGACAATGCTGAATTTGTACCTTGTAAACTCGAATCTACTTGAGCTAATTTTGAATTTCCTGATTCTTCAATATGTATGTATCGCGACTTTAGTTTAGCTTCAGTAACACGTTCTGTTATTAAAGCTGATTGGCTATCAATTGAATGTTCTAATATGGGAATAGCATCAGTAGCACTTGCGTAGGTATTGCTTAACCATATCCCATAAAGCCTAATGTACTTACCCAGACCCACTAAGGCATCACCGTTCCGTATGGCACCTTTTAAACCTGCGGCTTCGCATAAATCTATTGCTTTGTATATATCCCCGGTTTGTGCAATGTCTGCGGCTTTTTGACATTCTAAAAATAAGTTATTTGAATAATAAGTTCCTGACATTATAGGGTCCTTATTTATTGCATATACCGTGATTGGAGATGTTCCACTAAAGTTAAAATCCATGCTCAAAAGATAGTTGTCGTGTGAAAATATGTATGAGCCTTTGATCGGGATAATCGCCATTTCCTTACCGCTATTAACGTTAAAGACTCTCATTTTACCCGTGCTTTCCTTAGTTGTTGCAGCAACCAAGAGAAACTCATTTCTGTACGCAGCCAGAGAATAAAATGCATCGTATGGCGGAATTGTGCGCTCCCATTTTTGGGTTTTTAAATCATAAATCTGAATATTTCCACAGTTTACAATTAATATAGCCTTGTCACCTACAACTCTTAATGGAGAGCCTGCACAGCTGTTTCCCTCAATTGACTCTTCATTTTTTAGTGTAAGCGAAGATCGTAGATTAAAATTCTCATCAAATACATTTACTTTCCCTCTCGCCAAAACGACTAGATTTTTATTCCACATTGATAAATCCGAACTTGCTTCAAAATTAGCAATTTCCGTTATTTTTAAATCTGGAAGTCTAAACTTTATGAGATTTTTATCAGTACCCGATTGAATAGCGGTTAATGTATTGTTATCTATTTTTGCCCAAATTATTGGGCTAGAAATTTTAAGTTTAGCTACAGAGGCTCCAGTGACTTTATCAATAACGACCAACGGTCGTACAACTGTACCTTGGGTTTGAATGATGGCATATTTGTCATTTTCAGCTACAAATATGGCGCTTGGGTATTCGCGTGCAATATATTCAACTGACAGCTTTTTTATATCTATCGATACTACATCATAATTGTTTCCTGACTTTCCATACTGAGAAAAATAAAACTTACCATCAATAATTTTGGTTGTTCCATACTGAGGTCTAAAGTCATTGAACTGACCAACAATGTTAAGAGGCTCTTTCTCTGAATTTCTAATATTACTTGCATCTATGGTAGATGCTATTGGTGGTGCATTTGAATCCGTTGGTGTAATTGCTTTTAACAATAAATCTATTCGAGACCTATATAAGCTCTCTATGCATTTCGTATCACCACATTGATTTCGTTGTTCAATCCAATTAATCTGTTGCAATTTTAACTGATTGGGATCAGAAGTTAACTTAGCTTGGTTGTACGCCGCAGATAAAGTGCTATCTAAGTCCATAAGCAGCTGTGAAGAGCATATATTCTTTTCGATATTTACACGTGCTTTTTGGCAGTCAAAACTCACTGCGTTTGAATGCATTGAAAACAAATAAAATATTGAAGCAACTAAACTGTATTTTACATTTGGCATGTGAACTCCATCTCGAAGTAAGGTCTCTGTTATATTTAATTGTCAAAAAATATTCTTTATAGCTAAGATTCAAATGTACTTCGTAACGAAACCAACATACCGAAATTGCGTACAGGTTAGTTTAAAAGCTGTCATGCGCATGAAAAGCGCGAGGCTTGAAAAACTTGTGCATTCAATGCTTCTTATCAGTTAGCTTGTACAACTCTTGTAGATCAGCTGCACCTCCAAACTCCAATGGCTTGGTCCTACCAGTTGCCCAGAGGCTAAATTCATTTGATTCATAAGCGTATATGAGCCAAATAACTTGTGTTACTCACAATATCAGAATCTCTTAAACCTGATTTTCAACTTCAGATGTGCACAGTTTATATTCGGGCATATTTTTCTCTTTTTGAGTTAAGAGCACTTTCGATTTTTAGTTGTCTTGCGCATTACTTATTAAGCCGAACTTCCGCTTTGGGCACATCACGCCCATTCAATTTCACAGTAAAATAATTACAGTTGCACGAGAACACTCATCAAAAAAATGTTGGGGTTCGTAAACTCACCACCAACCTACGTTCATCGCGCTCGGCACCAAGCAGGCAATCCTACCTCATCCCTTTACCACATCCAACAAAACAATGTTTTAACCTGCGCGCAAAAGAAAATCACAATTTTTT
>CAUOQW010000397.1:0-3514 GCA_963506825.1 uncultured Cellvibrio sp. | reverse complement strand
CTTTTACCGCGAGCGACTCCACATCTAAAATCAATGCAACACTGCCATCGCCCATAATGGTTGCGCCGGCTACGCCTTGCACGCGCTTGTAGTGCTGCTCCAAGCTTTTAATCACTACTTGTTGCTGCCCAACCAAGGCATCCACAAATAGCGCGAATCTATGTTTATTAGCTTCAATCAGTACGGCTATACCTTTGTGAGCCTCAGTAAAATCTGGCTCTAACTGCATAGCTTTATAGAGCGGCAAAATAGGCCAATACTGATCGCGCACCAGCAACAACTGATCATCACCCGCCAAGGTTTTAATATCTTTTTCCAGCGGCTGCATGGATTCAACAATATTTACCAGCGGAATAATAAATGTTTGGTCGCCCACCGAAACACACATGCCGTCCACTATCGCAAGCGTAAGCGGTAAGCGAATAGTAAAGGTGGCGCCAATGCCTTCTTGGGATTCAATATCAATGCGACCGCCGAGTGATTGCACATTGCGCTTCACCACATCCAAACCTACACCGCGTCCGGATACGTCGGTAATTTGATCCGCAGTAGAAAATCCTGGCGCAAAAATTAATTGCCACACTTCTGAGTCACTGGGGTTATCGCCAATGGGAATATTTTTTTCGTGCGCCTTGGCAAGAATTTTTGTGCGGCTCAAACCGCCGCCATCATCACTGATGCTAATCACGATACTGCCGCCCTGTTGTGCGGCTTTTAATACAACCGTACCTGTGGGGTTTTTATTGCGATCTGCACGCACCTCCACAGACTCAATGCCATGATCAATAGAATTGCGCACCAAATGCGTGAGTGGATCTACCAGCTTTTCGGTTAAGCCTTTATCCAACTCGGTATCGCCACCTTCGATAATTAAATCAATAGACTTACCAAGTTTTGTGGATAAGTCGCGTACCACGCGCGGAAAACGGTTAAATACAAAAGATACCGGCAGCATGCGAATTGACATAACGGCTTCTTGTATTTCACGGGTATTTCTTTCCAACTCGCCCGCCACACTTTGAAATTTCTCTCCCAGCGGACCTTCAATACTTT
Organism: uncultured Cellvibrio sp.; assembly: GCA_963506825.1. Classification (GTDB taxonomy): domain Bacteria; phylum Pseudomonadota; class Gammaproteobacteria; order Pseudomonadales; family Cellvibrionaceae; genus Cellvibrio. Next base: position 2,461 of record CAUOQW010000397.1, on the reverse strand, counting down.
TGCCAATTAAATTCAACATGGATTGCGTGATAACAATTTCACCCACCAAATTAATTAATTGATCGACTTTGGTAACGTCTACACGAATGGAACTATTCTCAGCAGCGGCTGAATCTTGTGTTTTCGGCTTAAGGATTGAAGTAGGAGCAGCGTCTTTTGCTGGAGCTTCTACCGCAGCAGGTTTGATTATCGTGTCTTCGGCAACTAAGACATTACCTATTGAAGAAATAGCCTGGGCAGCATCAATGTTGGCAGCAATGGATTTGGTTTTAGGGCTAGCCTTTTTGGATTTTTTATTTGCGGCAGACTTTTTATCCGATGGTTCAGCATCATCAAAAAATCCGTAAGCATCTTCTGTACTGGGTAATACCGGATCGCTAAAAAAACCGAAGCCATCTTCAGTTTCACTGGGTGCGGAATCCGCAAAAAAACCAAAACCTTCGATATCATTTGCTTCAGCAGCTTCTTTGGGATGGGTAACTGCTTCAAGCCGCTCGCAGATTTTATTGGCACTTGGCCAATCGATTGCACTGTTGGATTTATAACTATTTAAAATACTTTTTAAAACATCTACCGAGCTTAAAAACAAATCCACCATTGGTGGATTAATCGCCAGCTTGCCTTGGCGTACATTATCTAGCAGGCTCTCCATAATATGCGTAACGGAACCCAGTGCATCGAACCCAAATATTCCACTGCCACCCTTTACTGAATGGGCTGCGCGAAAAATAGTATTGAGTTGTTCTGCATCAGGGTTTTCGGTATCCAATTCCAGCAGTAAATGCTCCATTTCATCGAGATGTTCTTGGCTCTCGTCAAAAAAGACCGCGTGAAACTGCTTCATGTCGATAGACATAATGAACGTCCTAGTGCGATGACAATTTTTATAGGCTAATGGCTAGCCATTGAGGTTCGTTACTAAAATTACCCTAATACTTTTTTAGCAACTTCTAATAATTTTGCAGGATCAAAGGGTTTTACCATCCAGCCTGTTGCACCGGCTGCTCGCCCTTGAGCTTTGATGGTATCGCTCGCCTCAGTGGTTAAAACCACTATGGGAGTCTTAGCGAAAGTATTCAGGCCACGCAGTGATTTAATTAAGGTTAGGCCATCCATATTTGGCATATTTTGGTCTGTTAATACAAAATCGAAACTAGCCGTTTTGCAAATATTAAACGCCTCTAAACCATCTTTAGCGGCAGTCACCGTGTAATTTGCTGATTTAAGCGTCGCCTCCACCATTTGTCGTACGGATGCAGAATCGTCAACAATCAATATATGTTTACTCATAAGAATTCCCTGCTCACACTCTGGGTAACAATAAAAAAGGTTATTTAATGGTAGCTCGTATTTTATTGCCTGGAGCAATAATTTCGACTGACTCAGACAGTTTTTGAATAAGGCTAGTACCACGGCCAGAATATTTAGCAGTAGCTTCATCCACTTTGCTTTTGGGTGTATAACCCACGCCACTATCTTCAATTTCTACCAGAAGACATCCGTCACCGCCATTCGGCAACCAACGCATAGAAAGCTTTACAAAATCTTTATCGGTTAAGGTTTTAAGGCGCGCCTCGCGCTCATAAAAATACTGCATAAAACCATCTGGGTTTTCTTTAATGCCTGACGATAAACGAAGCACACCATGATCAAGCGCATTACTCACCATCTCTGCCAGTACCGCAAATATTTTTTGACACAGCTGTTGATCAACTCCCACCTGCTGCAAGAAATGATTACACAAAGGCGGGATTTCACAGTTCTCTAACTGGCCTCCCGACAACTTGACACTCCAATCAAAATGATTGCCCACATAGAATGATGGGCTTGTTATTTTTTCTGCCTCGAATGAATCAGTCAGCCCCGAAAATACTAAATCTGGCTGAATGATGCACATAGAAACATCATCGGCATAATCTTCATTATCAGCGTGGCGCAATAAACTACTCGATAACTCCTGCAATAAATTTTTCGGTTGTTGCGCAATAATATCGACAACGCTTGCAACGGAAAAAGGCTCATGATTAGGGTTTTCTTGCTCAGTTAAACCATCGGTATAGGCAAATATAAATCCATCTTCTGGCAGATCTATAGTAGTAACACTCGCATCAAAAATATTTTCCTCCATAATCCCCAAGGCCATATGGGTGGAGTGAAACTGATGCTTGATCTTGCCTTGGCTAACCCACAGTAGGGGCGGCATACCGCCATTCCAAACACTGAATTCACGCCGAAAGGGATTAATTTCGAGGAGTATGGCGGCTACAAATCTATCCGCTGGAGTATCACTCACTAATTTTCGATTTATTTCAGTAACAATTTTTTGAATATGGAAACCCTTGGCGACCATACTATTAAAAATAGTGACCACAGGCATAATCGTAATCGCCGCCGACAAACCATGCCCAGTAGCATCTGCCAAAATAAAATATAAATTTCCACTGGGTGATTTTTTTACCAG
>CAUOQW010000396.1:0-3517 GCA_963506825.1 uncultured Cellvibrio sp. | reverse complement strand
TTGTTCTTTTTGCCAGAAGCTCACACCGATTTTATTTTTGCGATTATTGCCGAAGAATTTGGTTTGATCGGAGCAATCGTTATTGTTGGGTTATTTGCGGCTTTGGTGGCGCGAATTATTCTTGTGGCTAAAAACAATTTGGCCCGAGGGAAAATATTTTCAGCCTTGGCTACCTTTGGCATAGCGATTTTATTTAGCTTTCAAGTATTCGTGAACGTCGGTGTTTCGTCCGGTTTGTTACCTACCAAAGGTTTGACTCTGCCATTTATTAGTTACGGTGGTAGTAGTTTGTTGATTTGTTGCGTGCTTATGGCATTTGTATTACGCGCCCAGTGGGAAGTTGCGGGATTAAATGGTGCGGAATCACTAGCGCCGCAAAAAGCGGAAAGCACAAAACGCAAAGCGGTGATTTTATAATGCCAACAATTTCGCCACTCAATGCTAACAACTTAACCGTCATGATTATGGCGGGCGGTACGGGCGGTCATGTATTTCCTGCACTCGCCGTTGCGGATGTTTTACGCAATAGCGGAGCGCGGGTTGAATGGCTGGGTACTCCGCGTGGTATTGAGAATACTTTGGTTCCTGCGGCCAATATCACTTTGCATCATATTCGTGTTGAAGGTGTGCGTGGTCGCGGAGGGATTGGTTTACTGAAGGCGCCATTTTTGATTGTGTTGGCATTGCTGCAAGCCGTATCCATTATCAGAAAAACAAAACCAGATGTGGTTGTTGGTTTTGGTGGCTTTGCTTCTGGTCCCGGTGGTGTTGCAGCAAAACTATTAGGCAAGCCTTTGGTTATCCATGAGCAAAATGCTATTGCAGGAACTACTAATCGTTTGCTTTCAAAAATAGCAAGCCGTGTGTTGGCAGCTTTTACAGGTGCATTTAGCAAATCCAATCTTGATGTTCAAGCCGTTGGCAATCCTGTTCGCCAAGTCATCGCGAATTTACCCCATCCAGCGCAGCGCTATGACGAACGTGCCGAGCAAAAAGAAGCTTTACATGTATTGGTATTGGGCGGCAGTTTGGGTGCAAAAGCGATTAATGAATTAGTGCCGCAAGCATTGGCAAGGTTATCGGCAACTGAACGCCCAATAGTGCGTCATCAAGCCGGAAAAAATCATCTTGAATCGACTATTGCGAACTATATGCAGTATCAAGTTAATGCAAAAGTGGATGCGTTTGTGGATGATATGGCAGCAGCTTATGCATGGGCCGATATTGTTATTTGCCGTGCAGGTGCATTAACAGTAAGTGAATTGATGGCGGCGGGAGTAGCGGCTTTGTTAATTCCGTTGCCGAGTGCAATTGATGATCACCAAACATTTAACGCTGCAATTTTAACGCGCGCCAACGCCGGTATGGCAATTGCGCAACAAGATTTAACGGCTGAGAAATTAGCGACACTTTTACAAACTCAATTGCATGAACGCGCCAATTTAAAACTTATGGCAACCAATGCGCGTTCGCTTGCGTTACCGCAAGCAGCAGAAACCGTTGCCACTATTTGTGTGGAGGTGGCCCGTGGATAAGGCCCCAAATTTTTGCAAAGAATATTATGAAGTTCCTGAAATGCGCCGTATTCGCCGTATCCATTTTATTGGTATTGGCGGTGCAGGTATGAGTGGTATTGCTGAAGTGCTTATCAATCAGGGATATGAAATTTCGGGTTCAGATCTTAAAGCATCGAGTGTGACTGAGCGCCTAGAGAAAAAAGGTGCCAAGGTATTTATTGGTCACGCCGCAGAAAATATTGCCGGTGTGGATGTGATCGTCAATTCCAGCGCGGTAAACAATAGCAACCCTGAAATTATTCAGGCACGTGAATTGCGCATACCGATTGTTCGTCGTGCAGAAATGTTGGGCGAATTAATGCGTTATCGCCACGGTATTGCAGTGGCGGGTACGCACGGCAAAACCACAACTACGAGTTTGATGGCATCGATACTTGCCGCTGCAAATCAAGACCCGACGTTTATTATTGGCGGTTTGGTAAATAGTACGGGCACCAATGCGCAATTAGGGGCAAGCCGTTACTTGGTGGCAGAGGCGGATGAAAGTGATGCGTCGTTTTTACACTTGCAGCCCATGGTTGCGATTGTCACCAATATTGATGCTGACCATATGGAAACCTATGGCGGTGATTTTTCTAAGCTGAAAAAAACCTTTATCGAATTTTTACACAACTTGCCATTTTACGGCCTTGCGGTTTTATGTGGTGATGATCCTGTAATTCGCGACATCATGCCCGATATTGCGCGCCCTATTTTGACCTACGGCTTGAATGAAGGTAACGACTTCCGTGCAATCAACGTTAAGCAGTCACAAATGCATTCTGAATTCGATGTGATTCGCCCCGGTTATGAAAAGCCCTTACATATACGGTTACACATTCCCGGTATTCACAATGTGTTGAATGCTACCGCTGTAATTGCGGTTGCTACTGATGAAGGTTTAAGTGATGAGGCGATTCAACAAGGCTTGGAAAATTTCCAAGGTGTTGGTCGTCGTTTTCAGGTTTACGGTAATTTTCCTGTCGGAACTGGCGAGGCAATGTTGGTTGACGACTACGGTCATCACCCGCGTGAAGTACAAGCGATTGTTCGCGCAGTTCGCGATGGTTGGCCGGATCGTCGTTTAGTTATGGTTTATCAACCGCACAGATATACGCGTACTCGTGATTTATACGAAGACTTTGTTGAAGTCTTATCTACAGTAGATGCGTTAATTATGTTGGAAGTGTATAGCGCGGGAGAAGATGCAATTCCCGGTGCAGATAGCCGCCATTTGTGCCGCAGTATTCGCGCGCGCGGAATCATCGAGCCGATTTTTGTAGAAACCGTTGATGGTGTACCAGACATTATTAAAGATTTAGTGCGCGCGGGTGACATTGTGATTACCCAAGGTGCGGGCAATGTCGGCGTTTTATCGCCGGAATTAGCAAAACGAAATTTGCAGTGAGGTATTGACGTAAATGCAACCCGTAAAATTACCAGTAAGTGATGAATTGAAAAAACAACTTGGTCGCGTTGGCGTCTTGTTGGGTGGAACCTCATCGGAGCGCGAAATCTCTTTGCAAAGTGGCGCTGCGGTTGTGGCTGCTCTTGAACAGGCGGGCATTGAATATGTCGCGATTGATGTGGGTATTAATGCAATTGCCGATATTCAGGCCGCCAAAATTGATCGCGCTTTTTTAGCGCTACATGGTGCTGGTGGAGAAGACGGCCGCATTCAAGCGGTGCTTGAATACTTGAATATCCCTTTTACTGGCAGCGGTGTGCAAGCATCAGCTTTGGCCATGGATAAGTTGCGCACTAAACAGCTATGGCGCGGCGTGAATTTATCAACGCCGGATTTTGCCATTTTGAATGCAGCGAATGATTGGGAAAAAGTGCTCGCCGATTTAGGGGGCGAAGTTATGGTTAAGCCCGCCCATGAAGGTTCGAGTATTGGTATGGCGCGTGTAAAAACTGCGCAAGAGTTGGCTGACGCTTTTCAAAATGCAGCGAAATAT
>CAUOQW010000395.1:0-3529 GCA_963506825.1 uncultured Cellvibrio sp. | reverse complement strand
TGCATCGGTAACATCTTCCCCTGCCAACACAATCCGCGTTGTGTCGCCAGCGATATCAAATTTTACCTGAAGCTGACTCGCTATATCCGCGATAACCAACTCATTCTGAAGATCAGCGCCTTGCTTAAGTGCTGATAACGCCACTAAACGATATAAAGCCCCGCTATCTAATAAGTGGTAGCCAAAGTGTTTAGCGACTAATTGACTGAGAGTTCCTTTGCCAGCCCCACTAGGACCATCAATAGTAATGACAACAACCGATTCTGTGTTCAAGACATTAACTGATTCTGTTTTCAAGAAAAGAAACCTTAACCAATGGATTGAATAATAGCTTTGCAGGTTGCGACCGGATCATGTGATTTAGTGATCGGGCGGCCAATAACCAAGTAGCTACTTCCCGCCACTATAGCCGCATGAGGAGTCAATGTTCGCTTTTGGTCATCGACTGGACTGGACTCCAAACGAATACCCGGTGTGACCAAGCATAAATCCTGACCAAAATGACTCCGTAGCATACTTGCCTCACGTGCAGAGCAAACAACGCCATCCAAACCACAGTGCTGCGCCAACTTCGTTAAACGAAGTACATGCGCCTCAGGTTCTTCGCTAATTCCAATAGCATGAAGATCATGAGACTCAAGGCTTGTGAGCACAGTAACACCAATAAGGAGTGGCTTGTGACCGTTGTGGTGATGGGCATGCTGCTCCAGAATATCGCGCGCAGCTACCATCATCCGCTGACCACCCGATGCATGCACATTGACCATCCATACCCCCAACTGGGCAGCGGCTTTAACAGCCTTTGCAGTGGTAGTAGGGATATCATGAAATTTTAGATCGAGGAATACTTCAAAGCCCAAACGCATTAAATACTCTACAACGCGGGGGCCGCACGCGGTAAACAGTTCTTTGCCGACTTTCAAGCGGCAGTATTGCGGAGACAGGCGTTTGGCCATGTAAAAGCAATCGTCTGCGTTATCAAAATCCATTGCCACAATAATACGTGGGCCTTGAATATCTATCATGAGATGCCTCGCTTGAAATGGAAAAGCCCAGATATTGAATCTAGGCTCCCATTAAAACAAACTTCAGGCAAATTCGCAGCACCTTAATGCCCGATGATGCGGGTCGAAATGGATAACACATCCATTTATTATCCATTTCTAGCTCAACATCCCTGTTGACGATCAAAAAACATCCTGTTTTTACAAGGCGACTCCATCGCCATCCAAAACTTGAACGTTAAATACGAATACTTTTGCGGTTGGCTTCTAGCGTTTTTTCACCAATACCTTTTACCTCAGCAAACTGATCAACACTTTTAAATGCACCATTTGCCTTACGCCAAGCCACTATGGCTTCAGCCTTTTTGGCGCCAACACCCTTTAATTTAGTTAAAGCTTGGACATCAGCAGTATTGATATTAATGACCTCTTGCGGAACAGCAGCAGCTGGTTTTTCAGCACTGCTGGCAGGCTTAGCAGCTACAGGTTTTGCGGGGGTATCGGCAGCGAAAGCAGAGAAAGAAAACGCAAGAGCGGCAATAACAAACGCAGATAAAATACTTTTCATATGAAAATTCCTTGTAATTAATAACTATATTAGTTGAGTTAAGCTCGCGACTTCCTTCTGCGAGTGGGAGTAGATTAATAAAAACCATTGAGACAGAGAAGTGGCAAAACTCGGAGTTTCGTGTGAGATATATCCTACACACCTGCCGATATTGGGAAGTCCTCCCCACAAACAAAAAAAGCTTCTATCGCAAAGATAGAAGCTTTTAAACCACACGATTGAATCAATTACTTCTTCAACAGCTGTGCTAAATCTACTGCACCCCAATGCGGGAAATGCTTACGCACCAAAGCATTTAATTCTATTTCAAATTCACTAAAATTAGTTTGCGTCGCCACATTTTTGTCATCGAGACGCTGGCTAACCATACCAGCACCTACAGTGATATTAGTTAAACGATCAATAACCACAAAGGAACCTGTACCACGATTAACTTTATAAGTATCGGCAACGACGGACTGAGTCAATACAAGATCAACAACTGCAATGTCATTCAATTGCAATTGAGCAACCTGTGTGTGCTCCTGCGTATTCACATCAATACGGTAATCAATCGTTTCAAACTGGCCGCTCACAGTTTTGCTCGCGAACTTGAACAAATATTCCGAACCGGGTTGCAATACTTTTTCGGTCATCCACACAACATGTGCTTTTAAATGATTAGATAAAGGCACTGCATCTTTCGCTAATACAATTACATCACCGCGACTGATATCAATCTCAGTATCCAGCGTAAGAGTTACTGCTTGACCAGCGAAAGCGTCCTGCAAATCACCGTCATAAGTCACAATGGATTTTACGGTGCTGGTTTTGCCAGATGGCAAAGCCTTAATTGCATCGCCTACCTTCACAACACCAGAGGCAATGTTTCCACAGAAACCACGGAAATTTAAATTGGGGCGATTTACGTATTGAACTGGCAAACGGAAATCAGAAAAGTTTTTATCGCCAGCTATAGGTACGTTTTCTAAAATCTCCATCAGAGTCTCACCCTTATACCAGGGAGATGATGCAGAACGATTTACTACGTTATCACCATTCAATGCTGACATTGGAACGAAGAAAACATTCTCCATCCCTAACTTGACAGAAAACTCTAAATAATCTGCTTTGATTTTTTCAAATACAGATTCGCTGAAATCCAGCAAATCCATTTTGTTTACCGCGACAACTATATGCTTAATGCCAAGCAGTGATGCAATATAACTGTGACGGCGAGTTTGCGTAACAACGCCGTAACGCGCATCAATCAAAATAATCGCAAGATCACAGGTCGATGCACCCGTCGCCATATTGCGCGTGTACTGCTCATGACCAGGAGTATCGGCAATAATAAATTTACGTTTGGTGGTAGAGAAATAACGGTAAGCAACATCAATGGTAATACCCTGCTCGCGCTCGGCTTGCAAACCATCTACCAACAACGCCAAATCGACAGTCTCACCCGTAGTGCCATGCTTGGTACTGTCAGCTTGCACTGCTGCTAACTGATCTTCGTAAATCATTTTGGAATCGTATAACAAGCGGCCAATCAAGGTACTCTTGCCATCATCCACACTGCCGCAGGTTAAAAAACGCAGCAGTTCTTTTTGTTCGTGTTGCGCAAGATAAGCATTGATATCTTCGGCAATTAAATCTGACTGATGACTCATTAAAAGTAACCCTCTTGCTTTTTCTTCTCCATCGAACCCGAGCTATCGTGATCGATCACACGACCTTGGCGCTCTGAGGTTGTGGTAAGCAGCATTTCTTGAATAATTTCTGGCAATGTCGTCGCAGTCGATTCAACTGCGCCTGTTAATGGATAGCAACCGAGTGTGCGGAAGCGAACCATTTTCTCTTCGACTTTATCGTCTTTGACAAATGGCAAACGATCATAATCAACAATAATCAAAGTCCCATCCAGCTCAACGACTGGACGAAATGCGGCGAAGTACAAAGGCACGATGGCAAAAAG
>CAUOQW010000394.1:0-3530 GCA_963506825.1 uncultured Cellvibrio sp. | reverse complement strand
TTTAAAGATAGCGGTCATCGTTTGGCATTTACTTACTCGGATAAATTTGCAGATGACACAATCGGCGTTGCACTTTCTGTAGCAACCATGGAATCGCCTAGCCAAGAACAACAATTCCGCGCTTGGGGTTATACCGATGTAGATACCAATGGCGACGGCACAAATGATGCGCGTGCTATTGGCGGTCAAGATACCAACGTGCGTTCATCGTTAATGAAGCGCGACACTTATTCTGGTGTTTTCCAATATCGCCCAAGTGACAATCTTGAATTAACCTTGGATGCCTTGCACATTGATTTTAATGACGACAAAGTATTCCGTGGTTATGAAGAAGGTTTTGCATGGGGCGGTGGTGCAGTTAATACCTACAGCAATGTTGTAGATGGCTTGGCCATGAAAGGCACTACCAGTAATTTTGCAAGCGTAATTCGTAACGATGGCGATAGCAAAGAAGCGACTCTGGATACTTTTGGTTTAAATGCCAAATATACTTTGTCTGATAACTGGGCATTAACCGTTGATTTGGCAACGGGCAAATCTGAAAAAGATCAATTAAATATGGAATCTTATTCAGGTGTTGGCCGCGCGCCTTTCGGTGGTGCAGTAACTGCTGGCCCACAAGGCGCTAAAAATGCTCGCTCTTGGACTATGACTTCAAAGGGCGCTGTTTTCTCAGCACACCCAACCCTAACTCAACCTGATTACAGCAATGCAGCCATTATTAAATTGGCTGGCCCACAGGCTTGGGGTGGTGGTGCATCACCAGCATTTGGTGGCCGTAACGATCAACAAGATGGTTTCGTAAACAATCCACACTTTGAAGAAGAATTGGATACTTTGCGTTTGCAAGCATCAGGCGATATTCAATTTTCTATCGTAACGGGTGTTGAATTTGGTGTTAATTATTCGGATCGCAGCAAATCAAAAGTTAACTATGGTGCCTTCTTAACATCGCCAGAATATTACGCCGCTAATGGCACTACTATTGATGCGGGCGATGCGCCAGTTCCCTCTAAATACGTAACTGGTGTTGCTGATTTAAGCGTATTTGGTTTGGGTAAAATGTTGGCCTATGACGGTATTCAAATGTACCGCGATGGTTACTACAAAGAGACACCAGCGGCATTATTTGAAACAACACGTTTAGGCGATACCTATACTGTTGATGAAGAAGTAACAACGCTGTTTGGTATGGCGAAATTCGAAACTGGCATCTTGACGGGTAATGTTGGTTTGCAAGTCGTCAGCAGTGATCAATCGGCCACTGGCTTTGCAACGCAAACAAAAGCGGGCGGTTACGTTCAAGCAACTCCTGTTAAGGATGGTGCATCCTACACGCAATTGTTGCCAAGTTTGAATATGAATTTCCAAATTGCCGACGATCAAGTTATTCGTTTTGCAACAGCGAAAACTCAATCGCGTTCACGTATGGACGACATGAGACCAAACAGCACTATAGGTTTCTCATTCGATACGGCACGTCGCAACAGTACAGATCCATTGTTCAGTGCTTGGAGTGCCTCATCAGGTAACTCTACGCTTAAGCCAACACAAGACATTCAATTTGATTTGTCCTATGAGTGGTATTTTGCGGAAGATGGTTTGTTGTCTGCATCTTATTTCTACAAAGATTTGCAATCATGGAATCTTAATACACGCGTAGTCACTGATTTCACCAGCTACATTATTCCCGGCTACCACGATGTATTTACGGCGGCAGATACAGCAGCAGGTTACAGCTTGAAATCAAAACAAGGCGTAACTACCGCTAACATTGCAGCGGGCTCTGGTTATGCAGCAGGTACTGAATTCCAGGCGAATATTCCGCTGCGTATTGTGAGCGATTATTTGGATGGCTTGGGCGTAATGGCAAGTGCTGCATTTATGGATGGAGAGATTGATAACGCAGGTATTAAACAAAACGTTCCTGGTTTGTCTAAAGAAACCTATCAGTTGACCGTGTATTTCGAACACGCTGGTTTTGAGGCGCGTGTATCTGCACGTAAACGCGATGAGTATTTGTCTGAAACACAAGGCTTGAGTTTGGCGTTAACCCCAGGCACAGATTTGGGTGCCACCTTGGTTGATGCTCAAATCGGTTATAGCTTTGCAGATAGCGGTATCCAATCTCTTGAAGGTTTAACGCTCACCTTACAAGCACAAAACTTAACGAATGAATCTACGGTTGTAACTGAACCAGGTGATTCGCGTGAAATTGTTCGCTACCAAAACTTTGGTGCTAACTATTTGTTAGGTTTCAGCTACAAGTTCTAAGTTTATAATTTGTAAGTTCTGTTGCTAGACTAAGTTAAAAGAAACCCTGTTAGTGTGTGCTAACAGGGTTTTTTGCGATTTTAGTTAAATGTTTGTGTAGATTTTTAAGTAGATCTGCATATAGGCCTAAAGGATGCTCGATGACCAGCACTAATCCCCTCATAAAAAAAGTCGTTATAGTCGGCGGTGGTACGGCGGGCTGGATGTCGGCTGCACTGCTAAAAAAAGTCTTGGGTTCTGTGGTTGAAATAGAGCTAATCGAGTCCGAGGAAATTGGCAGAATTGGTGTAGGCGAAGCCACCATTCCACCTATTCGGCATTTCAATCAAGCATTGGGAATAGATGAAGCCGATTTTTTGCGCGAAACTAAGGCGAGCATTAAATTAGCCATTAAATTTGAAAATTGGCGAGTGCCTGGTGAAAGCTATTTTCATACCTTTGGTGGTGCCGGAAAAAATATTGGCTTTTGCCCCTTCCATCATTTTTGGCTGAGATCTAAAACACTTAGTGATACCTCTAGCCTGTGGGATTACGATCTTAATTATCTCTGTGCAACTGCAAATAAATTCGCGCCTATTAATGCGAAAGATCCCGCGTTAGAAATGCAATACGCATTTCATTTTGATGCATCTCTTTACGCCGCTTTTTTGCGCAAGTTTAGTGAGAATTTGGGTGTAAAACGCACGGAAGGTTTAATTGAACAGGTGGGCATTAATACCGATTCAGGTTATATAGAAACGCTTAGCTTAAAAAATGGCGCAGTGATTCAGGGCGATTTATTTATCGACTGCTCTGGCATGCGCGGTTTACTTATTCAGCAAAAACTCAATACCGGCTATGAAGACTGGGGCCATTGGTTGCCATCTGATCGCGCTATTGCAGTGCCTTCTGAACGCTTGGAAACAACCCTGCCTTATACTCGCTCAATTGCACACTCTGCTGGTTGGCAGTGGCGCATTCCGCTCCAACATCGCAATGGCAATGGCATTGTGTACAGCAGTCATCATTACTCGCAGGATGAAGCTGCCAGTATTCTCTTAAACAATCTGGATTCAAAAGCGCTTGGCGACCCCAATTTTATTTCATTTCGCACTGGGCGCCGTTTAAAACAGTGGAATAAAAACGTGGTAGCCATTGGTTTATCCAGCGGCTTTCTTGAACCTTTGGAATCCACCAGTATTCATTTAATTCAATCCGCCATAGTCCGTTTGGTTAAACTTTTTCCACACGCGGGGATTGATACTGTCAACTTGGAA
>CAUOQW010000393.1:0-3535 GCA_963506825.1 uncultured Cellvibrio sp. | reverse complement strand
TAGCTAAGGGCGTTTTTGTTTGAAAGGTAGTGGTAAGGTGTAAAGCTTTAAGGCGCCTGCATCTAATAATGGCTAGTTGAATAGCTTATTTGGCGAGGCTGGAGGCGCTGTTTTTAGTGCGTGGGATACCTAGGCGTTGGCGACGCTCCCACAGACATTTACGACTTACGCCGAGTTTGCGTGCAAGCTCGGTTTCGCTCATGGAGTCTTGGTGTTCTATCACAAAGCGTTGGAAGTAATCTTCCAGTGATAAGTCTTCACTGACCTCTTTGGTAGGTCGTTGCACTCCGTTACTGCCAAGCGTACGCGATTGCCCAAAAATCATGTCGTTGGTTGTCAGAACTTCTGGTGCGGAATCCGAATCTATAGATAAGAGCAACGAGCTGATTTCGTTGCTGTCTTCGCAGAGTATGACGGCACGCTGCATAGCGTTTTCAAGTTCGCGCACATTGCCTGGCCAAGAGTAGGCCATGATGGCGTCTACGGCGTCGGTTGAGAGGCGAAGCTGGGTTTTGCCGAATTGAGTGCAATAGCGTTGCAATAGCGACTCGGCGATATTGATGATATCGCGCCCACGCTCGCGCAGTGGCGGCAGGGTGAGTTGTACAACGTTAATACGGAAATATAAGTCTTCGCGGAATTTGCCTTCTTTGGCGAGTTTGCGCAGGTCGCGGTGGGTTGCGGCTACGAGGCGTACATCCACCTTGCGCGATTCCACCGAGCCGAGGGGGCGAACTTCGCCTTCTTGCAGTACACGCAGTAGGCGCGCTTGGGCTTCTAGCGGCAATTCGCCAATCTCATCGAGGAAGAGTGTTCCTCCATCAGCAGCGGCGATTAGGCCTTCACGATTGCTTGCAGCGCCCGTGAAAGCGCCTTTTTCATGGCCGAACAATTCAGATTCGATGAGTGTTTCAGGAATAGCGGCGCAGTTTACCGAGATCATTAAGTGGTTGTTGCGCTGGCTCTCTTCATGGAGTGCGCGGGCGACTAATTCTTTACCTGTACCTGTTTCACCGTGGATAAGTACGGTGGCGGCGGTAGGGGCAACTTTGTGAATGCGGTTATAGAGGTCTTGCATAACATCGCTGCTGCCAATCATGCCGGCAATTGCTTTACTGGCGGTGAGGCCTTGCGGAGCGGCTTTATTAGCGGCTTTGGCTTTGCCGATGACACGTTTAACGGCGTTAACCATTTCATCGTGATCGAAGGGTTTGGCGACATAATCCACCGCGCCCATACGCATTGAATCGACCGCAGAACGCAAGCTGGCGTAGCTAGTCATGATCAGTACGGGGGTTTCACCTGCGAGTTTGATCAGCTCGGTGCCGAGCCCGCCGGGCAGTCGCAAATCGCTGATAATTAAATCGAAATCCTTGAGGTTGAACTTGGTGGTTGCCTCCTTGACGGAAGGAGCCTCGCTGACTTCATACTGGTTGCGCTCTAAGAGTTTGCGCAGGGCCGTACGAATAATAGTTTCATCTTCAACAATCAGAATCTTGCTCATAGCGTTCGACTTGTCTAAACGGTTATCAGTAAACTCAGGCCGCAAAAAGCTTGGCAGGCCCAAAAACTTGGATGGCTATTTACCTAAATACTCGGATCTGTCCTGCTTATCCAAAATCTCAAATGGCTATCCTTTTTGCCTAAAAACTTGGATGAGTATCCTACCTTAAATATCCACTAAAGAATCAATGTGCCGTGGTAATTTCACAATGAATTGTGCGCCGCGATTTCGTACTGTATCCACGGGACTGACGATATCCAGCATGCCGCCGTGATCCTCCACAATGCTGTAAACCATCGCCAAACCGAGGCCGGTACCTTCGCCGGGTTCCTTGGTGGTGAAAAAGGGCTCCAGAATCCGGTCTTGAATCTCAGGTGCAATACCGCTGCCTTCATCAGTCACGGTGATATCGATGGAGTACTCATCTTCGTGACTCGCCAGCAACACACGGCCATTTTCAGGGCTGGCGTCGCGGGCATTGGAAAGCAAGTTAATGAATACTTGAATCATACGCTGAGTATCGCCAGCGACAATGGCATTTTGCGCAATATCATTAATAAATATGACTTGTTGTTTATCTTTTTGCAGCGACAACAGGCTAATCGCTTCATGGGCGCAGTCACGCAAAACCACCGCCTGAAATTCGCTCTTGGCGGTGTGGCCGGTGTGCGAGAAGCCTACTAGCGATTGGACTATGCGGGTAACGCGATCGGTCTGGCTGAGAATTTGATCGGCAGTTTCCAGTACTTCTGGGTTATCTGAGTCGTAGCGCAAGTTTTGGGCAAGGCAGGCAATGCCAGTGATGGGATTTCCAATCTCATGAGCCACGCCAGCGGCTAAGCGGCCAACAGATGCCAAGCGCTCGCTGTGCACCAATTCCTGCTCCAGTAATTGGGTTTCGGTCACGTCTTCCAGCATCATTACTTGGTCGTAAACACCCTCTGTAATGGGACCTTCACTGGTGGCTTTATGCAAGCTAATCCAGTGAGGGTGGCCTTCTAGCGCGATTTCGCGTCGGTAATAGTGCATCTCGCGGCTATTACTAAAGTCGGTAAGCAGGGTGCGCCAAGGTTCGGCAATATCTTCTAAGTAAGAGCCAGTTACTTCATCGCTAGGTGTGTGCGTTAAGGCAGCCATGGCGTGATTCCACATCAGAATCTCGGTATCCGGCCCCAATGAACATACTGCCATTGGCAGTTCCTGGAGGGTTTTACGGTGATACAAGCGCAAGTTATTCAACTCTGCAGCCATACCGGTGAGGTGATTTTGGTATTGCGCCAAACGGTTTTCAATCAGGTTGATATCGAGGGTATCGCGCACATCGGCCACTTTGAAGGGCAAGTGGTTGTCCATAATTTCGCTGGCGACGTGAATCCCCATTAAGGCCGATAAATTCCCTTCTAGCTGATCGCGCAGGCGGCGCAGGGCATAGGGGCGGCGCTCGTTGATGCTCAAATCCAATTGTTTCAACGCGTGGTCAACTTCGCGGCTGGCAGTGACTTTGCCGAGGGGTTTTGCAAGGCGCTCTTTAAATTCAGCGGCGGAGTGAACATCCAGCGCTTGGCGCACTGGGTGGCTGAGCTCGTCGGCCGCGCAGAGATCAGCGCTGTATTGTTCTTCTTCCGACTGTTGGGTGATGAGAGATACACCAATAAAAATCGCCGTGTTTAACCCGAGCGAGAAGAGGGTGATGCTGTTCCAGTAATCGTTGCCGACCGGAATGTAGTATTCAGAAAAGGGGATGTGCAATACGGTCATACCGGTAATCACTGGCAGTAATAAGCCAAAAAACCAAATGGTGGTGCCTACCGATAAGCCCGCCAACATGCCGCGCCGGTTGCCGGGGCTCCAAAATACAATCGCAAAAATACCGGGTAGAAATTGCAGAGTTTCAATAAACGCAGTAAAGGCCAAATCCGTAAGGCTATAGCGATTGTTGAGTACCCAATAAAACAGGTAGCCGCCGAAGAAAATAGCGGCGATAACTGTGCGGCGCATCCACAAGAGTTGGCGATAGAGATCGTTACGGGC
>CAUOQW010000392.1:0-3543 GCA_963506825.1 uncultured Cellvibrio sp. | reverse complement strand
AGGCCGCTTGGATTTTGTCGCCAATAAAGCCTTCACCTTGATACTCACGCGCGCAGATAAACGCAATCTTGCGCTTACCCAACTCGCTCGCCAAATAAGTAAACAACGCCACTGGATCAGAATCGCCCATGGTGTGCCCATCGCCGCGCGGTGCTATGTGGAAACCTACGAGCCCTGCACCCCACACGGAAATTACGGCATCGGTAATCTCCAAGGCCAAACGTGCGCGGTTTTCGATGCTGCCGCCATATTGATCGGTACGGTGATTGGTACTGTCTTGCAGGAATTGGTCAATCAAATAGCCGTTAGCGCCGTGAATCTCAACGCCATCGAAACCGGCAGCTTTGGCGTTTTCAGCACCTTTGCGGAAGGCCTCAACAATTCCGGGAATTTCACTCGTCTCAAGTGCGCGCGGCGTAACATAGGGTTTTTCTGGGCGGATATGGCTGACATGACCACCCGCCGCAATCGCGCTTGGCGCAACCGGTAATTCCCCGTTTAAAAAGATAGGGTCAGAAATACGACCAACATGCCAGAGCTGCAGCACAATCTTGCCGCCTTTTTCGTGCACGGCACTGGTGGTTTTTTTCCAACCTTCGACTTGCTCATCGGACCAAATGCCCGGCGTGCGCGCATAGCCCACACCCATAGGCATTACCGCGGTTGCCTCGGAAATAATCAAACCCGCATTAGCGCGCTGAGAGTAATAGGTGGCGTTCAGGCTATTGGGTACACGGTGATCAGTTCCCGTGCCGCGCTGGCGAGTCAGGGGTGCCATAACCACGCGGTTGGCCAATTGCAAGTCGCCGATTTGTACGGGTTCAAATAAAACAGACATAAAGCACCTCAATGCATCAAGAATCTGGAGGGAAAACACCCTAAGTAGAAACTCAATGAGGCAGCTAAAACGAAATCTCAAGGCCGCGTGCGGAATAGATTACAAATATCATATGTCCTGCATGCTAAAACCATCTTTCTAAAATCGTCTTTTACAAACTCTATCTTAAAAGCCCTATCTAAAAAACCTATCTTAAAAACTGAAAGGTTTACGCTGCACACGACTCAAATAAGTATTGGCATCATCGTCATTAATAAATTTTTCTTTAACGGGATTCCAATGCAATTTTCGCTTGGTGCGCATGGCAATGTGATGCAACAAACAGGTTGAACAAGCGCGGTGCCCCAGTTCAGCGGTGGCAATATTGGGTTTGCGCGAGATGATTGAATCCAACCAATTTCCATGTTGCTCTTCACTGCGATACAAATGAATTTCATTTGGACCAATGACGCTCGTCAAAATCTTTGGATCACTTGCGGTTAATGGATCAATTTTCGGGCCGCTTGGATCACTCGCGGTAACTGGGCCACTACGCGTTACAAAAATCCAACCGTCCTCGCCAATAAATTTAACACCGTTGGGTAAATCACCTGAAATTGTCATAAGCACACCGTTGGCGTAGCTCGCAAAGGTTTTGTATTTTCCGTGCACATTCCATAAACCGCTGGTGGGAAATTCTGCATCGCCCCAAATTTCAATGGGGCCAGTATTTTCGGTATCCATTCCCCAATGCGCAATATCGACATGATGTGTACCCCAACCGGTAATCATGCCCGCGCCAAATTGCTCGCAGCGCAACCAACCGGGACGATCAAAACCTATTTGCGGATGCACGCGCGTCTCTGTGTAATAAACGTCGGGCGTTGAACCCAACCATGCGTTGTAATCAAGATTGGGTGGCACTGGCATGGGTGGCGCTTCAGGGCCGGAAGGATCGCCCGGCAAACCAATTTCAACTTCGCGAATTTTTCCAATACGACCGTTACGCACCAATTCACAAGCGCGATGAAATTGCGGCCAGGGATTTAACGAGCGCTGTTGCGAACCTATTTGTAAAATTTGTTTATTCTTGGCAACCGTATTGGCGAGATAGCGCCCCTCATGAATTGTTAATGAGACAGGCTTTTGCAAATACACATCTTTCTTTGCGCGAATGGCATGAACCGCTAATACCGCATGTTGATGATCGGGCGTAGAAATAATGACGGCATCAATATCTTTATTCGCCAGCAAATCGCGATAATTGGAATAGATGAGAGTGCCGTTATAATCGCGCGCCGTTTTTTTCGCGTAGGTTTCGTCAACCAGTTGTTTTCCTGCTGCAAGGCGATGGGTGTCAAGATCACACACAGCCAATACATGAGCATGATCGTACTTCCACACCTCTGGCATATCGTGGATGCGCGAGATGCGTCCAATACCAATAGCACCAACATTTATTCGATTGCTCGGCGCATTTTTTCCAAATACACTGGAGGGAACAATTAACGGAAAGCCAACCGCAGCCATTGCACCAAGAGTTGATTTTAAAAATTTACGACGACTCGATTTATTATTCTCCATGCTAGCACCTCTTTATTTAATTGGAGAGTTGATAGGTATTCACTCCAGCAAAAATCGCTACTAACTGATGATCGGCTTGGTTGCATTTTTTTGCGCTTTTAATACCAGCTCCGCGGCCAATAAAGCTTGCCCCTGATTTTGTGCAATTTCAGTTCGGTTGACTATGTCTGCCACAAACTCTTCGCCAAAAGGCAATTTCACATTACTGCAATCCAAATAGCGCGTCTCTTTTTTATCGACAACTAATAAATGATTTCCACCTGACTTTCCTGCGGGGTCAATATATTTCCTTAACTCGATATAACCTTCTGTGCCCAAAATAAATAAACGGCCATCGCCCCACACGCCCAACCCATCTGGCGTAAACCAATCAACACGTACATAACCAGTGCCGCCATTTCCCGTTAATACCATATCGCCAAAGTCTTCAAAGTTTGGGCGATGTGGGTAAGCAAGGTTTCCCGTTTGCGATGCAACAACTTTTGCTTTGGTAGTGTTGGTGTAAAATAAAAACTGATCTGCTTGATGCGAACCTATGTCAGTGAGAATTCCACCATAACGTTTTTTGTCAAAAAACCACGCTGGCCTTGCTGGTTCATTCACGCGGTGCGGCGCAAGGTTAACTGTTTGGATAACCTTACCAATTGCCCCTGCATGTACAAGCTCGCCGGCTTTCACAGCTGACGGAACTTCTAAACGCTCGGAATACATAATCGCAAATTTACGTTTGGTTTCTTTAATGGTTTTGCGCACCTCACTTAATTGTTTAAGCGTGGTGATTGCCGGTTTATCGCTAAGAAAATCTTTTTCAGATTTCATCACGCGAATGCCTAAGGGCGCGCGCTGGTCAGGGATGGGAGCAGCAAGTACAAGCTGAATAGATTTATCGTTTAAAATTTCTTCTTCCGACGATGCAATTTTTACATCGCCAAATTGCTTGCGAAAATCAGCCAGCTGTTTTTCTTTTAATCCATCTATATTCGTAGAAAGCACAGAAACCAATTCACCACCGCCGCGCAATACCGCAGCAGTCATACTCATAATGTGATAGTGATCCAAACCAATCACCGAAAACTTTACTTTGTATTTTGGCTTTGTATCTTCCGAAGAAGGTTTAATGGTTTTGCGCACCTCACTTAATT
>CAUOQW010000391.1:0-3550 GCA_963506825.1 uncultured Cellvibrio sp. | reverse complement strand
TATCAAAGCCTTGATTGTGGATGATAATTCTATTGCCCGCACGGTGATGGCGAGTACGGCAAAAAGTATTGGCTTGATTGTTGAGAATGTTGAAACCGCTGAACAAGCCTTGGCAAAAATAGCGCAAGCAAATGCAAATGCTCAGCCATTTCACGTGGTATTGATGGACTATCGTATGCCCACTATGGATGGAATAGAGGCGGCAGCGGCTATCAAGCACAACACCAGCTTAGGCTATACACCCCATGTGATTTTGGTTTCGGCTTATCATCGCGATGAAATTTCCAGTGCTGATAATTCCACCTTAAATGTGGATGAGTTTTTAAGTAAGCCGGTCAGTGAGGCGCGCTTATTAGAAACCATTAGCAGCGTTATCAGTAAAGATGAATATTTGCAAAGTATCAGCGCTGTTAATCTTGAATCATCCGAGCAAGATGAAGTTTTAAAAAATGCACGGGTGTTAGTTGCAGAAGATAATTTAGTGAATCAACAAGTTGTGCGCGGTGTGTTAAAAAAGAAAGCGATGAGAGTGACTGTGGTAAATAATGGCCTTGAGGCGATTGATGCCGTTAACAACAGCAAAGAACCTTTCGATTTAATTTTAATGGATTTGGAAATGCCAGAAATGGATGGCATTTGTGCAACCCAAGCCATTCGCGCGGGTGAGCACTCGGCGAAGATTCCTATTGTTGCGCTCACCGCTCAGGCAATGCGCGGCGACCGCGAGCGCTGCATTGCAGCAGGTATGAACGCCTATTTATCCAAGCCGATTAACCCGGAGCTCTTATATAAAACCTTGGTAGAGCAACTGCGCCAGGAATCACTGGAAAATGGCCACGAAAACTCGCATTAGGCTATTAGTGATTGGCATTAAATTTTTTTACTTGGATTAAACTGTCATTTTCTTGTATTAGTTTTACCTTTCGTAATACAAATATATGACCTTATTTTTTTGGCTGGAAGCGCGCTATTAATGAATAGCTGTTTTAAGTTGATTGCCGAGGTTATCTTGGGTTAAATGGAGGTATGACATCATCTAACCTAAAGAGAAACTCCACCTAATGTCTCTCAGAGCAAGTGTATTCAGTTTATTCCTTATGCTGCAATTCAGTGGTTGCGCGTATTTAAAATATGCAGAGGTGCAACAAGAATATGCGCGCATACAAAAAGCAACCCCTGCACAAAAGAATCTCAAGCACCTGATTGATCATCAAACCTTTTACATTGTTGGGAAAACTGAAGATGCTAGCTGCCATTGCCACCAGCTGCCTAAGGCGGTTGCAGCTTATGCTACAGACACCGCCAGCTATGAGCTCGTTGACACCATGAACTTTGTTAAGTCGGGCACACACTTCGGGCTCAACTTACCAGAGGGTCATTATGACTTACTCGTGTTTGCAGATTTCAATGGTAATCAACTGTTTGATAATGATGAAATGATTGGCAAGCATATACTTCAAGTAAATCGAGATCTCGCGCCTGACAATGTGATCAGTGATATTGTCATCGCTCTTGGATCAAAAAAACAGAATCCGACTATTACACCTTTTGCGGTACGCCAATCCACAGAGACTCGACAATC
Organism: uncultured Cellvibrio sp.; assembly: GCA_963506825.1. Lineage (GTDB taxonomy): Bacteria > Pseudomonadota > Gammaproteobacteria > Pseudomonadales > Cellvibrionaceae > Cellvibrio. The sequence continues at coordinate 1,968 of CAUOQW010000391.1, read as the reverse complement.
ACTTTTTTATCCAGGAGGAACACTTCGCGATCTTAATGATCCTTTATTTGATAGAGGCATGGCCACCTTGGGGATGTATGATCCCGCAGCATTTTTGGAGCAGGCACCAACCATGTTTTATGCTTTGGAGGAAGATCAATCCTATAAAGTGCCTGTAATCTTTGTCCATGGAATTGGCGGTAGCGCGCGTGAATTCAGTGCGCTTGCGGAACAGCTTGACCGAACTCTTTATAAGCCTTGGTTTTTCTATTATCCATCTGGAGGCGATTTACACCAGCTGTCCGAACTTTTTTACCGGATATTTTTGTCGGGCAAATTAATTCCAACCGACGGTATGCCAATAATTATTATTGCCCATAGCATGGGTGGGCTCGTGGTGCGTGAGGCCTTGAATCGTTACGATTCCAACCGAGATAATAAGGTTAAACTTTTTATAAGTATCGCAACTCCGTTCGCTGGTCACCCCGCTGCTGCGACAGGAGTTAACCACGGTATTATGGTATTGCCCGCTTGGCGCGATTTGGATCCAGGCAGTGATTTTTTACGGGAGTTATTTCGTGTAAAAACTCCTTCAAGCATTGAATATCAACTAATTTATGCCTTTGGTAATCCCAAAAAAATAAAGGTGGGCGAGAATAGCGATGGTGTTGTACCCCTATCAAGTCAGCTTCGGCCGGAGGCACAGTCCGAAGCAAAAGCACAGTTCGGTTTTGATGCAAGCCACACAGACGTACTACAAAATAAAGCATTGCTGGATTACCTGACAGAACGCATCAGCACTGTTAAAACTATATTTCCTGACAATCATTTGAAGGCCATTTTTAAAGGCGGATTCGACTTACCGCTTAACGATTACTCGCCTATTTTACAATACTCGGTTCGTAATTTCGGTTACTACTTTGTTGCACTGCATAATGGAGAAATTGAGCCTATTAGCGAATCGCAACAGGAGTTTTTAAAGCTGATTCGTAGTGAAAGGCAACCTCGATCACAACTTGAGAGAGAGTTTTTAAAGTTTAGAAAAGAATTTTCTAAACATTTTATAAAGACTAAAAACTAAATGAGATACCAGTGAACGAACCGGAAATAAATTTTGAGGGAATAGATCGCAAGCAATTAAGCAAAATAAAGCAACACTACATCCAGCTTAATCAAGTGCGCTATCAACGAACTTTGGATGTTCTCTCTGAGCGCCAACAACAATTTTTGGTGCTTGTGCCGCTATTTTTTCACGTTAATCACCCCATGCTGCCGGGCTATATTAGTCACCTTACTCCCGCAGGCGTACAAGGCTATACACCTAGTAAAGACGATATTCGTATCGCTAAAACTATCGCGCGCAGCTTCACATACCAGCGTGATCTCATCGATAAAACCCAGGCTATTGAGGCCTTATTTATGATGGGAAGTTTAGGCACCATTGCGCAGGCAGATAATAGCGATATTGATGTATGGGTTTGCCATAGTGAAAACTTAACTCGCACTGCGCTCGCTGAGTTGCAAGAAAAATGCAATAGCTTAACGCGCTGGGCAGCCGAGAATATTCATATAGATGCACACTTTTTTTTAATGGAGGCGAATAAATTTCGCCAAGGTCAGCAAGCTTTATTGACCAGTGAAGCGAGCGGCACGGCGCAGCATTTTTTATTATTGGATGAGTTTTATCGCACTGCAGTATGGTTGGCGGGACGACTACCACTGTGGTGGTTTGTGCCTGTTGAGCAAGAAAAAAACTATGCCGGGTACACCAAAAATTTGTTGGATAAACGATTCTTGCGGACAACAGAATATATTGATTTTGGCAGTATACCTGAGATCCCTATTAATGAATTTATTGGCGCAGGTATTTGGCAATTGTATAAAGGTATAGACTCGCCTTACAAATCTGTACTCAAATTAATGCTCTTGGAAGCATACGCCAATGAAAATTTTAAAGAGCCCTTGGCGCTGAGTTTGAAGCGTAAGATT
>CAUOQW010000390.1:0-3553 GCA_963506825.1 uncultured Cellvibrio sp. | reverse complement strand
TTACTCTATTCATAATCAAAAAAAAACACTAGAAATACTCATACTCAATTCGCACATCCCAAGCTTCACCGGCATCGCTATCAATATTGGCGCGGCCTTGATAGCGCATCAAATATTTTCCATCTGGCTCGTAGGCGTAATAAATAGGCTCAACAAAAATAGAGGAAAGTTTGTTGGCAGTTTCTACTCTAAAATACTTCCAGCTTTCCGCAGCACCTTTATAGGCTAGCGGTGATGCACTCGAATCAATTTCTTTGATGACAAATTTTTCAATACCCAAATTACGGGCATCTGCCACATCAAATTCTACTTTTTTTCCTGATGTGATTTTCACCCAGTTCAATTGAATAAATGCATCTACACCAGCATCAATAATTAATTTCGCGGTATCGTAAAGTGTTTTGGTTTGTGAATCGCCTTTCTTTTTATGCGTTAAGAGCAAACGCCCCCCATCAAAAGTGGCAGAAACCAACTCATCATCGCGCTCATCCATAATCTCGACGCCGGGCTGAAAAACTTCAGTGGCATAATTAAGAGTTTTACGCGCAAAAATTACACCATCAGGTTTGGCATAATTAACCTGCACTAATCCGGTCACATCCAACTTGGTAAATAGCTCACGATAAGCCAACTTACCCGTTTTGAGATTATAGGCAGCACCAGAAACCGCATAACCATCGTTTGCCATAGCGCTGGCGGCAAAGACTAATCCCAGCAATAACCCTACTTGATGAAGAACTCGCATATCTATAAAACCTCTTTACACGAACTAACCGAATCTTAAACAAGATTTTGCGCGCAGTATAATTCTTTCAAATAATTTTGCATCTTTCTTCATAGGGTTAGACGTAAACCATTCAGTCAAAAAGTTTTAACCTTTCAGCGCCCCAAACAATGCAATGGTTTCTTTGCGGCTGATGGATAAATCTACAATAGGTAAAGGATAGCCGGGCGTTGGTGGTGGGTTATGAATCGTCTTGGCGGGCAGTTTTGCCAAGGCCGGTAAGTAGTGCCGAATAAAAGCGCCATCCGCATCGAAGCGTTGTGACTGACTGACGGGATTAAAGATACGAAAGTAAGGTGCTGCATCTGTACCCGTTGAAGCACTCCACTGCCAACCACCGTTATTGGCTGCAAAATCGCCGTCGATTAATTGCGTCATAAAATAATGTTCGCCCATGCGCCAATCCATTTGCAGATTTTTGGTGAGGAACATGGCAACCACCATCCGCAGGCGGTTGTGCATCCATCCCGTTGCTTTCAATTGCAGCATAGCGGCATCCACAATCGGGATTCCTGTTTCACCATCACACCACGCTTGAAATAATTTTTCGTCGTGTCGCCACGGGAAAGCCTCTGTGTGTTTCTGCATAGCATTAAACTTACACACCTCAGGGAAATCCACTACCAAGTGTTGGTAAAAATCGCGCCAAACCAATTCACTGATCCAAGTCGTAACCCCCACATTGCCGGAATCGAGTTCACCTTGGTTCGCCTGCAAGGCAGCGGCTATACACTGGCGCGGCGAAATAGAACCCATAGCTAAATAAGGTGAGAGCTGCGAAGTACCGTTCTGATCAGGAAAATCTCGTGCGACTTGGTAATCTTCAATATGATTTTTAACAAAAGCTTTTAACCGTTTACTGGCTTCTTTCTCCCCTGCAGACCACAGTGCAGATAAATCGCGCTGTTCAATGCCTTTAAATAAATTGTTGATCTGTTGATCTGTTAAAGCAATGAAACCATGGGCCACTTGAATTGCTGGTTTTTTCAATGGCTGTAGAGGCAGTACCCTCGCCTGCTCAATCCAATTATTTTTAAAAGCGGTGAATACCTTATAAGGCTCACCCTTACCATTGCGCACCATACCGGGTGGAATAATCACTCGATCATGAAAACGCTTTACCACTAAACCTTGCGCACGCAAGGTTTCTGAAACCTGTTTATCGCGATTAAATTCGTCTAATGGATATTCAGCGTTTAGAAACAATTCCTCTACTTGATGCAACTTAATCAATTTCTGCAAATGCGGAATAATCTCTGCGGTTTTATCTACATAAATAACCACCAGAGGAATATTTAATTCTGCCAAATCGCTATTAAGTAACAATAAATGACGACGGGTAAAATCTACTTGGGCAGGCGCAACCACATGATTAGTGAGCATTTCACGGCAAATAAAATATACCGCCAGCACACCTTCTTGCGCTTCTGCTGCGCGGAATAATGCAGGGTTATCGTAGGTTCGTAAATCGTGCCTTAGCCAAACAATGCGTTTAAATTTTTCAGTCTTCATCCTGAACCTCACCTACAACAGTCTCTGGAAAAACAATATTCAGCGCATCCATAACATCTTGCTGACCTGCATCCTGTGCAAGATGCACGTGCAATGGAAGCTCGTCGGTTAGTGCATGAATCAGTTTTCCACCGACAACAATCGGTAACGAGGTTGTTTGTGTTAACTGCATTAATTCTTTTTGGAATTCGCCCAAGCTGGAGCAGGCATCGTTATAAACAACAAAGCCTTCTAAGGCTAATTGCTCTACCACAAACACAACTTCTGCAACAGACACCACGCCGAGTAATTCAGACTTCACTTGGTTCATAGTTAAGCCATAATGCAGCAACGTATTTAACAAGGGATTAACAGCCGTATTTAATTGGATAATGGCGATACGCTTTCCCTTTGCTTGCTGGCGTTGCCGCTGAGTTAACATCAACAAATATTCTGATAAACGATTTATTAAAATCGCTTTTTTAACACTATTGCCAAAAGATTCTTGATTGAGGTTACCCAATACCGGCGCAATCAGTTGATCCGCAATTAACGCAGCGGGATAAACCGAAAATAATTGATTTAAAAAAGCCTCTAACTTGCCCAGATTCAGTTCGGCCATAATAGCGAGCAACTCGCTCAAATAGCTTTGCCAAATATTTTCAATATCCACATCTTTTTCGGGCAAGCCTGACTCTAATAACTCGCTCACCTTGCCAATCGCTAAACCGCGTGCCAACCACGCTTGAATTGTTTTAATCAACTCCACGTGATCACGACTATATAATCTGTGGCCTTTATTGGTTCGCAAAGGTTTTATCAAACCATAACGCCGCTCCCACGCCCGCAGTGTCACGCTGTTAACACCCGTAAGCCGCGATATTTCGCGAATTGGAATTGGGTTTTGTATATTTTCACTCATCAATTGTTCGCTCATAAGCAACCCCTAACGCTCAAGTACATGATTGCGCAGGCCTAAATCATCTGGATGCGGCGACCAAAAAGTTTGATTTTTTAAATAGGGATTATCCAAGGTCATTAAATGATGTTTGAGCAAGGTTAAAGGCACCACCATGGGCACCATGCCTTGACCATAGGATTCAATTAAATGACTTAACTCTTCTTTTTCCAACTTACTTATATGTAATTTCAAATAGCCGCGCAAATGCATCATGGCGTTGGTATTGCCTTTACGCGAAGCTTGATGCCCCAAAGCTGTCATAAGCAGTTGAATAAATTCGCGATTAACTTCATCAATAGGTCGCCCAGCAAGATTGG
>CAUOQW010000389.1:0-3561 GCA_963506825.1 uncultured Cellvibrio sp. | reverse complement strand
TCGACTGCTTCGCGCTCAGGGCGAGCGAATTAAGTAAATACCGTTTAACTTACTGAATAGTCTCGCCAAAAATAAGCACATCTCTCGATTGCACATAATAGAGATAATAAGGTCGAGTCACTACAGAGGTGCAGCCTGTGGTAACTGCCGCTATTTGTCGATAACTAACGACCACTTTGACACCCTCTGTACCCGCGTCTTCGGCGCGCAGCGAACTAAATTCTAGGCGCTGCTTACAGCTATCTTGTTCACCTAAATCAATAAGCACAACTTGGCCATTATCAAAGTTTTGTGACGGCCAGCCAGAGGTGTCATAGTAATCAGTAAGGTCATAATACTCGTCATCCTCCCGCATGACCTGCAATCGCTTGTCGCTGTAATCCAATACCATCGAGGTTGCTGTACCTTGCCTAATTAACTGTGTAGTGACCGCTGCAGCGCTTGAGCTTGAACTGCTTAAATCTGGATTAAAGGGCGTTGTTCGCTCACCGCCACAGCCTTGTAATACCAGCCCGGCAACTACAACCATAAGTCCTTGCTTAAGGTAAGAAGAAAACAAAAAATTAATCATTCGCGTGTAAATACTCCAAAAAGGTTTGTTCCATAGCAGTGATATCAGGGATAAGCGTGTACTCGCCTGCCCAGGATACATGCATTAAATCATAGCGACGGTTTTCAGCGTCCTCGCGCTCGCTGATTTCATCTTCATTCACCCGCGCCAAACGAGGCAAGCCTTGGGTGAGGATAGCAATAAACGGCAAATCATTATGTAACCCAGTTGTATTCAATACCGCAAAGCGGGCGCGGGCGTGAATGCTGGGGGTAGCTTCGCCATTCAGCGCCTCCAACGACAACAAGGGTACAGTAAGTTCGCGCCATTGAAAGTTACCCAGGTACCATAAGGGTGCATTTTCTATGGGCTGCACTGGGGATGAAGGAATAATTTCCGCTACCGTCACGTTAGGCAGCAAAATACTTTGACCCTGCAAAGGAATTAACAGGCTAGCCACTTCTTGAATTTTTTTCTGCTCGATTCGCTTGGGTGCTCTCATGCGAGGCGCTCCTGTTTTTTTACAATTGTTTTTTTAACGTCTAATAGCGTTTTTAGTGCTTTTTAATTTTGCCAAGGCATCCGCCAATTCTGGCGGTGTACCCATAAAACTCACCGTACCCGTAGCAATGGCAGCCTCCGGCATGGAAGCGATAGTACTTTGTTCAGGCGCTTGCACCCAGACTTTACCGCCCTGCTGTTTTATCAAACGGCAGCTGGCGGCGCCATCATCACCCATACCAGAAAAAATAATAATGCCACTACGCTGGCGATAGACCCGTGCCACATTGGCGGTTACTTGATCAATGGAAGGCGAGTAACAACCGCCCCAGGGATTTTTACTAACTACCAAGGTGCCATTGTCATGAATATTAACGCTGCGATCTGCAGTAACCAGAGTGATGGTGTTATCGCTCAACACCGAGCCCTGTTGGGCAATAGCCACCGCATAGTGCCCAGCACTGCTCATCATTTTCACCAAAGTTTCCGCTTGGCCGCTATCAATATGTTGCACATAAACAAAAGCCACCTTGAGTTCCGGTGGCAACTGTTTGAGAAAATCTTTTACCGCTGCGGGTCCGCCAGTGGAAGCCGCCAAAACCCAGACTTCACTCGCACCGCCGCCCGCTTGCAAATTGATATCGCCACTTAAGCGTTCAAGCCGCTGTAGCATACGGCGCACCCAATCGCGATATTCCGGGCTGCCTTGCGTCAGCTCAGTAGCATCATTGACGATCACCGGCACTTGCGTCTGCTCTAACAAATCATCGAGCAACGCGATCATAGCGGCTTTTTGTTCGCGGTCATCTTCGCTGTCATCCGGCTCGCTTACGTCCACCACCCAAGCATCAATCGGCTGCGCCAAGCTGGGTAATGGAGCGTTAATTTTTAACACATAGGCAAAACCAATCTTATGACCTGCCTGCACTACCATGTTGCCAAGATATTGTTGTTTGAGTGGAGAATCCACCAATATCCCGATATTAAGCCCCGTGCTAAGTCCTGACACCTTTAGGCTCCCGAGCCACTGCTATTTGATTAACTCTTTGATATTGGATAGCAACAAATCTTCTTGATAAGGCTTGCCCATGTACTTGTTCACGCCCAACTCAAAGGCGTGATCGCGGTGTTTTTCGCCGGTGCGCGAAGTAATCATAATGATTGGAATATCGCGCAAACGAGAGCTGGTGCGGATATTTTTCGCCACTTCGAAGCCGTCCATACGCGGCATTTCGATATCCAGCAGCATCACATCCGGGATGTGATCTTGCAGCAATTGCAGCGCTTCCACACCGTCTTTCGCGGTAATTACGCGGAAGCCTTCGCGCTCCAGGAAGCGGCCGGTTACCTTGCGTACAGTTACCGAGTCATCCACCACCATAATGGTTTTTTCAGCTTCGTCAGCCATAGGTGTGCTGACCATCGTTGGGTCGAGCAGAATGGCATGGCTCAAGCCGAGAGCGAGCTGTTCGCGGATTAGCGCATGCAAATCGAGAATCACTACCACGCTACCATCACCGGTTACGGTCGCACCCGATACGCCACGAACTGAGGCAAATTGCGCGCCGAGGGTTTTTACCACGATTTCGCGCGAGCCCAAGAGGCGATCTACTTGCAGTGCTACGGTGTTTTCCGTACTGCGCACGAGGATAACGGGGAGCGGTAAGGATTGACCATCCAGTTTGGGGGTGGCATCGCTATCCAACATGGTGCCGAGGTAGCGCACTAAATAGTTGTCACCAGCGTAGTCAAAGCGCGCATCTGGATCTTGGTAATAATGTTCCAGTTCAAACGGGCTAACGCGCACAATACCTTCAATGGTATTGAGCGGAATCGCGTAGAGATCGTCGCCAATTTGCACCATCAAGGCGCGGTTTACCGATACGGTAAACGGCAGGCGGATGGTAAATTCAGTGCCTTCACCCCAGCGCGAATCGATAAACATGGCGCCGCCGAGTTGTTTGATCTCGGAATGCACCACATCCATACCCACACCACGGCCGGAGATTTGCGTTACTTTATCGGCAGTAGAGAAACCTGCGTGCAGAATAAACTGCATTAAATCTTGATCACTGAGCGGTGCATCTTCGGCCATTAAACCGCGTTCAATGGCTTTTTCACGCACGCGCTGCAGGTTAATACCGCGTCCGTCGTCCGCGAGACGCAGCATTACATCGCCGCCCTCGCGGCCAAGGCTGAGAATAATCCGGCCGATAGCTGGTTTGCCCGCTGCAGCGCGGTCATCCGGCATTTCAATACCGTGGTCCACCGCGTTACGCAGCATGTGCTCTAAAGGCGCGACCATACGTTCCAATACGGTACGGTCCAATTCACCTTCAACGTTATCCAGCTCGAAATCCACTTCTTTGCCGAGTTCAGTTGCGGCTTGGCGAACTATACGGCGCAAGCGCGGAACCAAGCGCGAAAAGGGCACCATGCGCGAACGCATCAAGCCTTCTTGCAAGTCGGTGTTAATACGTGACTGTTGCAGCAAAAGGGTTTCAGTATCG
>CAUOQW010000388.1:0-3561 GCA_963506825.1 uncultured Cellvibrio sp. | reverse complement strand
TTTCACTCAAAAAGTCCCTATTGGTGGGAGCGATAATATTCTCACTAAAACGATTAACCAAACTGACGAAGTAATTTTGGATTACACCAAATCCATGCTCTCGTTTAGTTTTGCAGCGTTGAATTATCGCGACCCAGATAAAAATCAATACGCTTATAAGCTTGAAGGCTTTGATGATGAATGGCGCGAAGTGGGCAACCAGCGCACCGCACTTTATACCAACTTACCTGCGGGCAATTATCAATTTCGGGTTAAAGCCAGTAACAATGATGGCATTTGGAATACAGAAGGTCGCAGCATCAGTTTGACTATATTGCCTCCACCTTGGAAGACCTGGTGGGCTTACTGTATTTACCTGCTGATTTTCTTGAGCCTGTTATCATTTTTTGCTTACACGCAACACAAGCAAGTACTCATTGAGCGCAAAACCAGTCGCGAACTGGAAATAAAAGTCTCTGAGCGCACCTCTGAATTGCAACACAAAAATGAAGAGCTCGGTGAAGCTTACAAACAGTTAGAAGCAATTAGCTTGTCAGACCCCTTAACGGGTTTGAGCAACCGCCGTTATTTGCAAAAAATAATGCCCATGGATATCGCCAAGGTTCAGCGCGAATATGACAATAAATTTTCTAAAAATCCGCGCAAAGTTCAGTCGCCCGATCTTACCTTTTTTATTTTAGATGTGGATCACTTTAAATCCGTTAATGATATTTATGGCCACTCCGCTGGCGATCTTCTGTTAATTCAATTATCCGACCTCTTAATGAAAGTTTGCCGTGAATCTGATTGTGTAGTGCGTTGGGGTGGAGAGGAATTTTTAATTGTCAGCCGCTTTGCGGATCGCGAAGAAGCGCCTTTGATGGCAGAGCGTATTCGCAAAAATATAGAGATGCATGACTTTATTTTGCCCGACGGAAAAGTCCTGAAAAAAACCTGTTCAATTGGCTTTGCCTGCTTTCCATTCCTACCCAGTTATCCCTTGGAATTATCTTGGGAGCAAGTAATCGATATTGCTGATCACGCGCTCTATGCCGCCAAAAAATCTGGCCGCAATCGCAGCGTAGGGTTGGTTGCCAATACAGATACGGCTCACGAAAATTTGCACCATCGTATTGGCAGCGATTTAAAAGCCATGATTAAAAATAATGAGTTGAGCGTAATATTTGATGATGAAGCATTGATTTGGGATTAGGCGTGATCACCTTTCACCATTTAACAAATCGTTGAACCTGAAAGGCTGCTATTGCGGCCTTTTTTATTACTGAGCTTCTGGTTTGCCAAGAGCTGGGATGGGTTGGGCATGCTCGATTGGTGTCGCTGAATACGGCGCTCTGGTTAGAGACGTGAAATTATGTCGATTTTTTATACAACGCATTTATGTAGATTTATAGAGTGATTATTCTATCTATTTGATATTCAATCAAAAATTTTAGATTGGTATAAAGTGTGCCTTATAGTTCCAACCACTAACCAATTCTGTTTAGGATGACAACACTATGAACTTACGTAAAATTCTCTCTGCCTTCGCATTAACCTTCATTCTCGCTCCCATTGCTCACGCGGTTCCAATTCTTGGCGCCAATATTTATGTTGAGGAAACCGGCAATGTAACGGCGACTTACTTGGGGCACACCGCAGGCTTTACCAATGAGCTTTACCTGTATTTACCAAGCAATGGTTTTGGCGTTATTTTTAACAACCACACTACTCCTGTGGGTACCACCTTTAATTTAGGTAATTACACCGCAGGTACTGAGTTAGTGTTTGCAATTTATGTTTTGAATACTGGTAATACTTTTTATTCTGGTGATGCTAGTCGCAACTCTGATGGTATTGCGCATGCCGTGGTAGATACTGACTATTCTCTTACCGCAGCTTATGTCGGTTTTGAGGATTTGCTGGGCGGCGGGGACCTTGACTACGATGATGTGCAATTCAGCTTTACTAATATAGGCACTAAAGAAGTTCCTGAGCCTGCACCGCTGATATTGTTTGCGCTTGGTTTAATTGGTTTGGGAATGGCTCGTCGTAAGCAAATCTAATCTGCCAGTCGTTTTATGATCTGTGGAAGCCCGACTCTTAGTCGGGCTTTTTGTTTTGCGTGACGCGTCTTCAATATAGATCTGCAATTCGGTAAGGCTTCAACAGCAGCGCTTCAAGCGTAGCTGAACAGCTTGTTGCAGACAGGGTTTTAGCTAATCAAGTTTTCTTATTCTTACGCTTCTTTATTTTGTTCTCATCCTATGGACAACGTTGTCATTGTAAATTTGTTGGCGAAGCTGGTAAGCTAGCGCTCCAGATTTTTTGGGTTGGCCTGCCAATCCTCAACTCAATAACCGTCATGCTTTCGCAACCCGCTATAACAAAATAACAGCCGTGAGAATCCACCATGTCAGAAGTACATCTTTATCCTGTTCCCGATAGTTTTAAGAATGGCTCCACTATTGATCTTGAACGCTACCAAGCGATGTACGAGCAATCAGTCAATGATCCCGACACCTTTTGGGCGGAGCAGGCGAAGCAGTTTTTGACGTGGCAAGCGCCTTGGTCGCAAGTGACTAAAAGCGATTTGCACAATGGTGATGTGCAATGGTTTATCGATGGCAAGTTGAACGTGAGTGTCAACTGTATTGATCGTCATCTGCCTGCGCGCGCTGAGCAAGTGGCGATTATTTGGGAAGGTGATGACCCGGATGAAGACCAATTTATTACCTATCAAGAATTGCACGATGAAGTCTGCCAACTCGCCAACGCCTTGCGCGCCCGCGGCGTGAAAAAAGGCGACCGCGTTTGCATTTATATGCCGATGATCCCGGAAGCTACCTACGCCATGCTGGCTTGTGCGCGTATAGGCGCAGTGCATTCAGTCGTCTTTGGCGGCTTCTCGCCAGAAGCATTAAAAGACCGTATTTTGGATGCCGACTGCCAAGTAGTCATCACCGCAGACGAAGGTTTGCGCGGCGGCAAGCGTGTTCCACTTAAAGCCAATACCGATACCGCTTTGGCCAATTGCCCCGGCGTTCACACTTGCATAGTCGTGCGCCGTACCGCTGGTTCCATCAGCTGGGATAACGCGCGCGATTTCTGGTACCACGATCTTATTTCCAAGCAAGCGACCACCTGCGAGCCAGAAGTTATGGATTCTGAAGATCCGCTCTTCATCCTCTATACCTCAGGTTCAACTGGTAAGCCAAAAGGTGTATTGCACACCACTGCGGGCTATTTGCTTCAAGCGGCCATGACCCACAAATACGTGTTCGATTACCAAGAAGGCGAAACCTATTGGTGTACGGCAGATGTGGGTTGGGTGACTGGTCACAGCTATATTGTTTACGGCCCACTGACTAACGGCGCAACGACTTTGGTATTTGAAGGCATCCCCACTTATCCAGATGCATCCCGTTTCTGGCAAGTGATCGACAAGCACCAAGTGAATATTTTCTACACCGCCCCAACCGCAATTCGCGCGCTTATGGGTGCGGGTGATGATTGGGTTAAAAAGACCGCGCGCACCAGCTTGCGTGTGCTCGGCACTGTGGGCGAGCCAATCAATCCAGAAGC
>CAUOQW010000387.1:0-3562 GCA_963506825.1 uncultured Cellvibrio sp. | reverse complement strand
TGAATGGTTATCTGCATCCTTAAGTGTTCTAAACACTTTCAGTCAGTGGCGTAAATATTATGGTACGTCGTCGTCAGCGAGAAATTCATGTTAACAACGAGCGCTGGTTGGTTTCCTATGCCGACTTTATTACGCTCTTGTTTGCATTTTTTGTGGTCATGTATTCCATCTCGCAAGTCAACCAAAGTAAGTATCGGGTTTTATCTGAAACTTTTGTTGAAGCGTTTAATCAGCCGAACGACTCCAAAGCTAATCCAATGCCACAAGAGAAGGTAAGTCCCTCCAATGATGCGATTACACCCATCGATATGGGTAAGACGGCTGCACAAGATTCTGTTACACCACCGGCGATTGTGATAGTGGAAGATACTGCTAAACCCGATATGAATGCGCAATCCAACACCACCGCAAAAACGCAAACGTCAGATGAGTTAACGCAAATTTCAGATTTGGTGAACGAAAAGTTCTCGCAGTTGATTGATGATCAAATGATCAAAGTCTCCAGTAATGAACTCTGGTTACAAATTGAATTAAATGACAGCATTCTATTTTCATCGGGTGGTGTTGAAACCAGCCCGCAGGCGCAGGTTATTTTTACGGAAATTGCCGGTATTTTAAAAAATTATGAAAACCCGATTCAGGTTGAAGGTTTTACCGATAATGTTCCTATTAAAAATAGCCGCTATCCTACCAACTGGGAGTTGTCATCGGCCCGCGCAACTGAAATTGTAAAATTTCTTGCAGCTAAAGGTGTGGCACCAGAGCGTTTGGCTGCAGTGGGGTATGGTGAGTTCCAACCTTTGGCATCTAATGATACTGAAATGGGGCGCGCACAAAATCGTCGTGTAGCGGTTATGGTTGCCAAGCGAAAAATGGATAGACCTAAGGCTGCCGTTAACCAAATTCAAAATTAGAGTGCTAACAAGTCTCATTAAGTTTAACGAAATAAACCAGTGAAATAGTTTCGCTTAAAGCTTGTGTCTGGTTAATCTCGTAGTTATTTCGCAAATAAAATCTAATATTACTTTCACTTTTACTGCCAGTAAAAAGTTCAAATTGGACGGCTTTGCTAAAGCAGTTTTCAATATGTTGTAATAGCTTAGATCCTATACCTTTCCCTTGAAAATCAGGATCTACAATTAAACGGCCAATATGGCAAACATTGTCTATCAGTTGCGCGCGTACAGAGCCAATGATTTTTCCCCCGTTAACCGCTTTTAAAATTGTGAGATCTGGAAACTCTTTCTGCAGCGCGGCAGACGTTTGTGTTAAGGGTGGGATTGTCCAGTCTTGATAAAGTTTAGCTTCGGATTCATAAGCCAATCGTTGCAAGCGAATAATTTCATCGCAATCATCTGGTTTGGCTGACAAAAATTCCATTACTTATATTTCTATTGTAGTTAGTAGAGTTTAATTTGTTGTCGCCATCCCCTCGGCAACTACTCCTGCGTTGCTTTACCTCCTGCATCCATGCAGTCGTTTGGGGATGACGATTCCCTGTTTTCTGGAGGTCGAATTCTACTGCGTCAAAGTTCCTTTTGAAAAGGTCATACTTTCACCCATTAGGCTCACATGTTCTGGATGTACACCCACGTCAAGAAAGCCGCGACGCTGGGATAGCTGCTCTGCACGCAAAGATAATTTACCCAGTTTTTTACTCCACAAAACCGCCAAACTGCAATGCGCAGAACCTGTAACGGGGTCTTCATTAATCCCGAAGCGCGGCGCAAAAAAGCGCGATACAAAATCTCGCTCTGCATTTTTGCCGGGGCCGGTGATGATAAGACCCCGTGTATTTATCTTTGCGATCTTATCTAATTCGGGTAAATAATTTAACACTTCATCTTCATGTGCCAGCTCAACAATAATATCTTCGCCAGCTTGATATGCAGCCGCGATATCCAGGTTGAGTTCTTTAATACCGACATCGTCCTTGTGTAAATAAATCCGGCTAAATAATTTAGGTTCAACTTTTGGAAAACTAAGCGTAATGGTTTGCGCATCAACCTTAGCGGTTAATATTCCGCTCAATGTAGAAAATAAAAATTCTGCATGTGGCAGCTGTAATTCACGCGCAAGTACGTGTGCAGAGGCAAGTGTTGCATGGCCGCATAGTTTTACTTCACAGGTGGGCGTAAACCAACGCAATTTCCATTGGTTGTTTTGCTCATACCATAAAAATGCGGTTTCCGATAAATTGAATTGAGCGGCAACTTGTTGCAACCAGTCGTCCGTTTTGGGCTCACTCAAAATACAGACTGCGGCAGGGTTACCGCTAAAAGGTTTATGCGTAAATGCGTCTGCCACCGTAAATGCGTTGATCACAAAGTAGGGCAGGTTGGGCAAGGTTTGGTGGTCCGTCATAGCACATACTCCTCTTGTCAGGTTGCGCTGCCGTTTGCAGCTGAATCCGCCAGTCATTGGCGTAAAGCTAGAATAACCTTGCTTATTTAATATGGGCAGATTTACAATTTTGAAATTACACCAGTACAGATCGGTTGTTGTAAATCTGTACTGGTCAAGGTTTTAGGGTTCTGTACTGCTGCAATTGACTTATTGAGTTCAAATATATGGGTAATCTCTATCACCAACTCGCTGCTGAAATTATTTCGCAAATCGAATCGGGTATTTATAAGGTTGGCGATAAGTTGCCCGGTGTGCGCACCGCGAGCACGCAACGTGGCGTAAGCCCTGCGACTGTAGTGGCCGCTTACAATGAACTCTTGAATGGCGGCTATATCGAATCGCGGCCGCGTTCAGGTTTTTATGTGAATGGATTGCTCACCGCTGAATTTGAATCACCACAACTTACACAACACAAAATGGTTCCGCGTGAAATTGTGGGTCAACAGCTTGTGCTTGAGCTGTTGCATCAAACTCAGGGTGCTTCGGCTGTTAATATTGGTGCTGCAGTTGCCGATGCAAAAATTTTGCCTTCAAGCATGGTAGAAAAAGCCATTGTGAAAATGGCTCGGCTTGAACGCACCAATGTATGTTGTTACGAATCTTTTGCGCGCGGTAATCTCGAATTGCGTCAGCAAATTGCCAAGCGCATGGCATTGTTGGGTTGTCATTTGAGTGTTGAGGATATTGTTATTACCAACGGCTGCCAAGAGGCCTTATTGTTGTCGCTCAAGGCGCTCACAGCGCCCGGTGATTTTATTGCCATCGAATCGCCAAGTTACTATGGCCTCTTGCAGATTATTGAGCATATGGGGTTGCAAGCAATTGAAATTCCTACCGATCCTGTTGCAGGAATTTCACTGGATGCATTGCAACTGGCAATGGAGCATTGGCCCATTAAAGCCTGCTTGGTAGTTTCTAATTTCAGTAATCCGCTCGGTGCCAGTTTATCGGACGACAATAAAAAGGCGCTCGCGTCACTTTGCCGTAAACATAAAGTCGCTTTAATAGAGGATGATCTCTACGGCGACCTTGCGTTTGGCAACCAGCGCCCCAGTGTCTGCCAGCGTTTTGATGAAAAGGTAATTTATTGTTCTTCCTTTTCGAAAACATTTGCGCCCGGTCTGCGGGTAGGGTGGGTCGCCTCTAAACACCTTGC
>CAUOQW010000386.1:0-3563 GCA_963506825.1 uncultured Cellvibrio sp. | reverse complement strand
TTTCGTCAAAAAAATTGTATTTCCGCTGGATATTTTGCCTTGTGTTAACTTGCTAAGTGCATCGTTTTCATTTGCTATAAATTTTATCTTGTTGATGTCGCTGATTTTAATTGAACAGAGCCATATTCCACTAACAGCCTTGTTTTTGCCTTTGATTCTAATACCTTATTTACTGTTGTTATTAGGTTTAGGCTGGTTTTTGGCCGCCTTGGGAGTTTATCTGCGAGATATTCAGCAAATTATGGGAACCTTGGCGACGCTTTTATTGTTTTTAAGCCCTATTTTTTATCCACCTTCTGTGCTGCCTGAGTCCTTTAGTGCGTGGCTTTTCTTGAATCCATTATCATTGATTGTTGAGTCCAGTCGAGCAGTTTTAATTTATGGCCAAATACCTGATTTTTTTCCTTTGGGAGTTTATTTTGTTATTGCGCTGATAGTTGCTGTTTCGAGCTATCAATTTTTTAGACGGGTTCGTCCCGGCTTTGCTGATGTTTTATAGGTGATAGGATGATCCGTGTTGATAACATATCAAAAATCTACCTCGTGTGGAAAACACCTCTTAGTCGTTTATTGATTCCTCTTTTGACCAGATGTCTTGGAGCGCTTGCTCCCGTCTGGGTTGAAAAATTGCGCTTACATTATTGTTATCCTGTTCGTGCCTTAGTCAATATTAGTTTTAGTGTCGATTCAGGCGATAGTTTGGGTATTATTGGTTTAAATGGCAGTGGTAAAAGCACCTTATTGCAAATTATTGCGGGAACTTTGCAGCCCACAGAGGGGATGATTGAATTAAAAGGACGCGTAGCGGCCTTGCTCGAGTTAGGTAGTGGGTTTGATCCCGAATTTACTGGGCGCGAAAATGTTTATTTAAATGCCTCTATTTTGGGTTTAACGCGCGCGGAAATTGATGCACGTTACGATGCTATTGTTAATTTTGCTGATATTGGTGACTTTATTGAGCATCCGGTTAAGACTTATAGTTCAGGGATGATGGTGCGTTTGGCTTTTGCGGTTCAGGTGCACGTGGATCCAGATGTATTGATTGTTGATGAAGCTTTAGCTGTTGGTGATGCCCGTTTTCAGGCTAAGGCTTTGGCAAAGATTGAGTCTATTTTAAAGTCAGGAACTACATTGTTATTTGTAGGGCATGATTTGAATGCCGTTCGTGCATTTTGTAATCGCGCCATACTTCTTGATAAGGGCAACATAGTTAAGATTGGTGTTCCAGAAGATGTGATCAATGATTATGTTTATGCTGTCCAAAAAGAAAAAGTAAATGAAGCTGGATTACCTGCAAATTTAACACAACGAGTAAATGGGTTTGTTGCGGATTCATTCTATTTAAATAATGCCAGTTTTTTAAATTTTGATCGTCATGCTACTTTGCGGTTTGGTGATCCTATCTCGATCAGCTTTGAATTAATTATGGAGCAGGAATATGACGCCCCTTATCTTATTTTTGAAATAGTTGATTCTCGAAGTTTGCAGCTAACAGGAAAGCGAATTCCAGTGGCAAAAGAAGCCGGTAGAAAAACGTTGTGTGTTACCTTTGCCTGTGAGTTTCAAAAAGGGATTTATCGCATTCGAGTGCGATTGGTCAACGCGCCATCAATAGAGCAAACAACAAATTTAGCTATTTATAATGATATTCTTTCTTTTGAGCTGCTTGATGATGTGCGTCAACAATTTCTTGGGTTGTTCCCCATGGCTATGACGTTGAATTGGCAATTGCAAGAATTGGGGTGACATCTAATGGATATTAATTCTATAAAGCCTCTTATTGACTCGTCACCACATGTCTGTTGGCAGTCCTTTACGCTTGATAAGAGTGCGCGGTCAATGATTAAAAACCAAAAGCCAATGTGCTTTTGGTTTACAGGCTTTTCAGGTTCGGGTAAGTCAACAATTGCGAATGCATTGGAACAAGCATTGTTCGCCCAAAATAAACATACCTACTTGCTTGATGGTGATAATTTAAGGCACGGGTTGAATCGTGATTTAGGCTTCACAGAGGCAGACCGAGTTGAAAATATTCGCCGAGTTGCTGAAGTGTCTCGCTTAATGGTGGATGCGGGTCTCATCGTATTAGCTTCCTTTATTTCGCCTTATGAGGCAGAGCGATTGATGGCTCGCAAGTTGTTTGCACCAGGTGAGTTTATAGAGGTTTTTGTTGATACGCCGCTTAATGAGTGTGAAAAACGTGATGCTAAAGGTCTCTACGCTAAGGCGCGTCGAGGTGAGCTTAAAAATTTCACTGGTATAGATAGTGTGTATGAGCCCCCCCGACAGCCGGAATTACATTTGGATGCAGCTAATCAATCGCCAGAAGCTTGTGTTGAACAAATTATGGCATTCTTACTTCTCCGATAAGCTTTATGTGTGGGCGTAACGCCTCGCAAAATCCCCCCTTGAGCATGGCTTCCTCACTGAAAGTGTAGGAAAATAGTTCGTTTTACACCAGCTCTAATGTTGGGCTCTAATCACTGTGACCGCTTGAGATATTTTCTGTGACAGAATCCCTGAAAAAAATCATTGTTGTTATTGGTATGCACCGCACGGGTACCAGCTTGGTGACGCGAGGCTTACAAGCGCTGGGTGTAAGTTTGGGGGAAGACCTTTTGCCAGCTATGGCAGAGGTTAATGCCAAAGGCTTTTGGGAAGATGCTGAAATCAATGCGCTCAATATAGAGATGTTGCAGGTCATTGGCATGGAATGGGATGCCCTCATGCCTATGGCCCATGTGGATGTAGAAATACTGGTTAAACAAGGTTTTTTGTTGCGTGCGGTCGCTTTGTTGCGTAACCGTGTACAACGATTTGGTTTGTTTGGTTTAAAAGATCCTCGTATTGCCAAGTTGATGCCCTTTTGGGATAAGGTTTTGTTGGATGCTGGTTTTGAACCCTGTTATCTAATGACAATTCGCAATCCTTTGAGCGTGGTGAAATCACTTGAAAAGCGCGATGGTTTCGAGCCAGAAAAATCTTATTACGTGTGGCTAACTAATGTATTGAGTGCGCTGTCGGTTGCAGTGAAGCGATCTTGTTTGCTGGTGGATTACGATTTATTTATTAGCGATCCTGTCGCAGAAATTAATCGTATAGGTAAAGTTTTCGGGTTATCCGTGATTGCGCATGAGCAGGAAATTTTTCTGCAAGAGTTCTTGGATCAAAATCTTAGGCATGCACATTTTCATATTGCAGACCTGGCTTTGGATGCATCATGTCCAGAGTTGGTTGTTAGTGTTTATAAAACATTATATGAAATTGCCAAAGCCCACTCTAACCTCAATGTGGTTGAAGAGTATTTGCCTGTTTGGATGAATGGTTTTAATGTCAGTGAAACCACTTATAGGTTAATTGATAAATTATATATTGAAAAAAATCAATCAAAAAAAACCATCAGTGATTTTGAGGTTCAAACGAATTTACAGCGTGGTTTAATCGAAAATTTAGAGTTGTTTACTAAGGAAAGAGAGCAGCAAGTGGCATCTCTTTATAAAGAGCTTGAATCACTGGAGTCTGTACGTGCACAACAGGTAATGGAATTAAATAAATCCATTAGC
>CAUOQW010000385.1:0-3564 GCA_963506825.1 uncultured Cellvibrio sp. | reverse complement strand
TACCTACCATTGCATCGACAACTTATGGTGTTAGTACATCGCATACTTATACAGTTGATGGCCCTATTACGGTTGGTGATGCTTACATAGGGGGTAACTGGAAAACGATACTAGTGGGAACCTTAGGTGCTGGTGGGCAGGGTATTTTTGTTCTGGATGTAACCGACCCAGACCATTTTGATAAAAGTGATGTACTGTTTGAACTTACACCTTCTGATTACTCTGCTCTAGGTAATGTAATGGGTAAGCCCGTGATTGCGCCAGTTGGAGGGCGATGGAAAATTCTTATTGGAAATGGTTATAACAGCCCTAGTGATAAGGCTGCGTTAGTGGTCATTGATATAGCCTCACCGAAAGACTCTACCTACAGCAAAACAATTACTGCTGGAGCGTCTATTGCGAATGGTTTGGGTGCTCCTGCTGCTCTGCAAAATTCATCTACAGGTGCTGTTGATTATGTGTATGCAGGCGATTTGCTGGGTAATATGTGGAAGTTTAGTCTCAGCTCAAATTCTGCATCCAATTGGGTAGTTGCTCTAAGTGGTAATCCCTTGTTTATTGCCAAAGACAGTAGCAGTAGTAGTAATACACAGCCTATTTTTGCTGCACCAACCTTGGGTAAGAATAGTTATTTGCCGACATCCACTATGGTTTATTTTGGTACGGGTAAATATCTAGAAAATGATGATATAGGTGCAACACAAATGGCGAGACAACAAAGCTTTTATGGTCTTGCCGATGAAGGCTCAAGCCTGACTTATACCACCTCACGAACCAGTATTTTGCATGAAAAGACTATGACGGTTACAAGTACTGAGCGCGATGTGGATGATCTGGGGAGCAATGCGGTTGCGGTAGATTGGGCAACTAAAAAGGGATGGTTTCTGGACTTTCCTGCTGGTGAGCGTACAGTATCAAAGCCCTTGATGCTTTACGATAGATTGATTTTTTCAACAATTGTTCCAAATACTGATGTATGTGCCTTTGGGGGCGCGGGTTGGTTAATGGAGTTGGTTGGTGTTGGGGATTTATTTGGTAATGAGGATTCCTTGTTGTCAGGTTCAGGTTCAGGTTCAGGTTCAGGAGGTGGGAGCCCTAACGTCATAGAGGATGTAAGTGGTACTTATTTGGATTATTTCTTACCTGGTGATTTAACCAAGTTAAAAAGTGATGAGGGTACTATTTTGAATCAATGTAATATTAAAGGTGACTGTACCTCTAAAAAATTAAATGACCCGTCTGTAACAAGTGAGGGTGCTGGTCGGGTTTCATGGCGACAATTACGATAAAGTAGGAGCGTTATTAAGTGAGAAAAGCTAAGGGGTTTACATTGGTAGAGATGCTAATCGTAGTATTAATTCTCAGTATTCTGGCCTCTATTGCCTACCCTGCGTATATTGATTCTGTACGCAAGGGTCGGAGAGCTGATGCAATGGTGCAGCTAAATGATGTGGCTATGCGATTACAGCGTTGCTACACCACAAATACTACCTATAACTCTGCAGCTGGTGTTTGTCTTATTAAGGATAGTTTGGCAGCAGGTGTAAAATCTGATGCGGGTTACTATCTTGTACAAGCGACTAGTGTCGCGAGCACGGGCTTTCTATTGAGCGCCACGCCTGTAGCAGGTAGCTCGCAAGTTTCTGATAGCAAGTGTAAAAAATTTACATTGGATCAATCTGGGAAGCGAACTGCGTTTAATTCCAGTAATGCAGATTCGACAGATGAATGTTGGAAATAAAAAATCCCGCTTCGGCGGGATTTTTTATTCATCTATTCATCATCCAACCCCAGCTTCTGCAACCTGTATCGCAGTGAGCGAAATGTAATTCCCAATCGCTTAGCCGCAAGTGTTTTATTCCAGCGGACTTTCTCCAGTGCGTCGCACAAGATTTCTTTTTCTACATCTAATAAATAATCATCGAGCGATGGATATTCTGCACAGCGTGCAGGGTAGTCTATGCGATTAGCCTTGTTCTCGTTATTGGTTGAAGTTGTAGTTCGGCTATTATCGAGTTCGGTTTTGGCAAAAATAGGTAATGCATTGGGGTCAGAATGTAGTTGCAAATCATCTGCATCAATTACATCGTTTTCACAGAGTGTAAATGCGCGCTCCAAAATATTTTCCAGCTCTCGCACATTGCCAGGGAATGAATAGTCGTGAAGAGTTTGCAGTGCAGTAGCAGATAGCTTTGGTGCAGGTAGCTGCATTTCGCGTGCAATTTTTTCCAGTAAATAATTTGCCAATAAAGGTATATCTTCGCGGCGTTGGCGCAAAGGTGCAACGCTGAGCTGAATAACGTTTAAGCGATAAAATAAATCTTGGCGAAAGCGGCCTTCTTTAACTTCATTGTCTAACGCTTTATGAGTTGCGCACAGAATTCTCACGTCTGTGACTAATTCTTCTGCGGAACCCACTGGGCGAATCGATTTTTCTTGTATGGCGCGCAAGAGTTTAACTTGCATGTCCAGTGGTAAATCGGCCACCTCATCAAAAAATAGAGTTCCACCTTCTGCAGCTTGAAATAAACCTAACTTATCTTGATGTGCGCCAGTAAAGCTGCCTTTTTTGTGGCCGAAGAATTCGCTCTCCATTAGCTCACGCGGAATTGCTCCGCAGTTCACCGCTATAAAAGGTTTAGCTGCGCGCGGGCCTAACTCATGAATTGAGCGTGCAACCAGCTCTTTACCAGAACCTGATTCACCGCTGATATAAATGGGCGCTTGTGAGCGAGCGAGTTTTTGAATGCTGCGGGTTAAATCTTGAATCGCTTTTGATTGGCCGATAATAAAGCTTTCGGTAGGAAGTTTTGCGCCTGTAGGCAATTGGCTGGATTGAATTGCTGTATTCACCAGCTTGCGCAACACATTTAAATCAACCGGTTTGGAAATAAAATCAAATGCGCCTGCTTTCATAGATTCAATGGCGGTATCTATACTGCCATGTGCAGTAATCACCGCTACCGGAAGACGAGGGAAATTTTGTTGAATAAACTCAACCAGATCCAAACCTTTACCATCGGGTAAGTGCATATCGGTTAAACACAGGTCATAAGTTTGTTGCATTAAAAGCTGTTTGGCGCGTGTGATATTTTCAGCGCAATCGGTATCCAATTGCATGCGCCCCAGTGTGATTTCCACTAGCTCGCGAATATCGGGCTCGTCATCAATAATCAGTACGCGTTTATTGCTCATAAATTATTGACTCACATTAATCTGTTGTTCTTTTATAGGTTGTACTAGCACCCAAGGTTTAATCACTAGTGCCCAGACTAAAGCATCTTGTTCATACCACTCTGCAGCTTGCTTATCTTTTACCGTATCTACCAAGCCAGCATCCATCCATGCTTTTACTTGTACAGCATTATCTTTGGTGATTTCGGCGGCAACTTGAATTAAATCGAGTGTTTCATCAACGGCAATAGCATTGCCGCTCGCAAAAAAGCGTTGCAGTTCATGCCAGCGAATTTGTGCGGTTTCTAAAACCAACTCTGATGCCAAGTCTTTTTCGTTCATAGTTCTTTCACTAGTCGTCTGTTCATTAATATTTTTTAATTAATTGCT
>CAUOQW010000384.1:0-3566 GCA_963506825.1 uncultured Cellvibrio sp. | reverse complement strand
CAACTGTTACTATTGAGCCTGTCTTTTAGAGAAATTGAATTATGATTCAACCACTTGGTGTTTATGACAAATGGGATGGTGGCTTGAAAAGGCACATTAGCTATCTCTCAAAAGATCTAAAAAATAACGATCCTGAAAGATTAGAGGAGTTCTGTATTACTGGTGATGTCGCGAGATTTACATCGTCAGAAATGCCAGATGTCGAGCCGCCATTTCAGCAATGGGAGCACATTTATGTAAAAACAAAATTACATTGGTGGTCAACTTGTTTCGTAAGGCAGCAAGAGCTAGGTTGTTTGAGAGATGGAGTCTATGACTTTTGTTTTTCAGCAAATGCATTAGCTTATAGGTATTTTTCTAGCCTAATTGAGATGCATATGCATTCTCTATTTATAAAGAGATTTGGGCGAGCTGGCGGATTACCGCTCGATATGCAGGCAGTCCCTTATTTAAGTTTAGGCATTATTATGGGTTTTCAGCCTCAAGCGTTTAATTTCTCTCGGTTATTAATTAGCGCTTTCCACAGAAATTGGTTTATATATCAAGAGTACCCAATCTTCTGTTTTATGCTGCGTATTCTTGCTGATTATTTAGATGAGCCACCCTTAGAGTTAACTGGCAATGCTGCGAAAGAGATGTTGTTCCATGAATTATTTGATAAGTGGAGA
Source organism: uncultured Cellvibrio sp. (assembly GCA_963506825.1). GTDB lineage: Bacteria > Pseudomonadota > Gammaproteobacteria > Pseudomonadales > Cellvibrionaceae > Cellvibrio. The sequence continues at coordinate 2,898 of CAUOQW010000384.1, read as the reverse complement.
AGCTCTGATCCTCAGGCTATTTCAAAATTATGTTTAGCGGCTTGTGATTATCATACGCATCAGTGTAAACCTGATAGTGGTAATAAATGGCATGAGTTCAATAATGGTGAATGGGTGCGTTGGCCAATTGAAATTAACCTTCTCTTCAAATTACGCCAACTTTTAGGGCTTGAAAACCCTGAGCTTGATCATCCGTTAATGAATAGCAGATTAGGGCAATTACCTGAAGAGCAACCATTTGAGTTTGATGAGTTATTAGTTCGCGTGATCACGAGAATGAAGCAACAAGGCTTTGATGAGCAAGCTGTTTTTGAAGGCATTTATTACGAGCAAATCAATGGGGTCAGACTCCATTGCCCCCCCCTCTTCAAAGTCAATTTTCGTAGACGTCTTTGCGGTGACCAACACGAAGTACAAGCACAGTTAGCTTCTGGTTTGATCAATGGGGTCAGACTCCATTGATTTGCCCTTCTTGGCTAACTTACCCCTGCGAATCTGTTTACCGGTCGAAAAAGTCGGAAGCTTCAGGAAAGTTTTTGATGTCGCTGCACGCTTGACGAACCAACATAAACAATTATACTTTCACATATAATTGTTTATGTGTTACTAAGGAGAATGAGCATGTCACAAATCACGCTGTACCTAGACGATGCCACACAAGCGCTGGTAGATCAGGCTGCGCAGGCAAATGGCGTATCAAAAAGCCGTTGGGTGGCAGAAATCATCCGTAAATACGCCGCCCATGAATGGCCGCAGGATTGCCTAGCCTTAGCGGGGCGCTTTGCCGATTTTCCCCTGCGCGAAGATAACCCAACCGCACTACCGGCCGATGTGCCGCGCCTAGGTTTGTAACGGATTGCCATGCTGATTCTCGATAGTACTACCCTAAGCTACTATTTTCGCGGCGACCCACAAGTGGTGCCTCGCCTACAAGCGCTTTCCCCTGCAGATATAGGTGTACCTGCCATTGTGGAGTATGAGCTGCGTTACGGGCTTTTGCGGTTGCCGCCGGAGGCGGCAGCGCCTCGGTTAGTGGCATTGGCTGCTTTGCTGCGCCCCATGCAGATTTTACCGTTTGACAGCGAATGCGCCACTCATGCCGCCCGCATACGTGCCGACTTGGAAGCCGTAGGCACACCCATAGGTTCGCACGACATATTGATCGCTGCCACGGTATTGCGCTACCAAGCTACCTTGGTGACGCGCAATGTACGCGAGTTTATTCGCGTACAAAGTTTGCAATATTTGAACTGGCACGACCAATCAATGGGGTCAGACTCCATTGATTTTCCTCCTTAACTAACTTACTCTAAGCCTCACTAACTACAGTGAGGTTTTTTTATGGCGCGTCTCCCTCGTTATGTAATTCCCGGCCAACCCCAGCATGTGATTGTGCGCGGCAATAATCGTGAAGCCATTTTTTATGCGGATGCGGATTATCAGTTTTATCTCGATAAACTCAAACTAGCTTGCGACAAACACGGCTGCGAGCTTCATGCCTATGTGCTGATGACCAACCATGTACACCTGCTGATTACGCCACAAAAAGAAGAAAGCCTTGCCAAAGCCTTACAAATGATTGGGCGCTATTACGTTCAATACTTTAATTTTACCTATCAGCGTACTGGCACTTTATTCGAGGGGCGCTATAAAGCCACCCTCATTGACAGCGAACACTATTTATTAAGTTGTTACCGCTACATAGAGCTAAACCCAGTGCGCGCCGCTATGGTTGCACACCCTAGCGAATACCCGTGGTCTAGCTATGCCGTAAATGCATTGGGCGCGGATGATGAGCGGGCGCTATTGGTGCCCCACAGCGAATATTTATTATTGGATGCTGATGCCAGTAAGCGTCAAGTCGCCTATCGCTCACTATTCAAAACTCGTATCAGTGAAAAAACGCTGGAAGATATTCGTGAATCCACCAATAAATCCTGGGTATTGGGTAGCGATAGATTTAAAGCACAGATCGAAGCCAAAACGGGGAGAGTCACAGCACCGCGAGCGCGTGGTGGGGATAGAAAATCGGAGAAATTCAAGACAATGCTATAAGGCCTCTTTACTAGCTTGCTTGATAAACAGTATGGTGTACATACAATGTACATATTATTAAATTGAATAGATTTAGCGAAAGCCGCTGCCAATCTCAAAAAGCACAATGTTTCTTTTGAGGAAGCTCAGTCTGTGTTCTACGACGATTTTGCAGTGCAATTTTATGATGAAGAAAATTCTGAAATTGAAGAGCGGTTTTTGATGTTAGGCCAAAGCAGTGAGGCTAAATTGCTCTTGGTTTGCCGCTGCGAAAGAGAACGAGGAAATACAATTAGGCTTATATCAGCTCGCAAGGCAACAAGATCTGAGAGCAAATATTACAAAGGGGCGAAATTATGAAAGCTGAATATGATTTATCAAAAATGAAGTCTCGGAAAAATCCTTACGCAGCCAAATTGAAAAAATCTGTCACTATGCGTTTAAGTGAAGACGTTATTGGCTATTTCAAAGAAATGTCTGAAGAAGCCGGAGTTCCATATCAAAGCTTAATAAATTTATATTTACGAGATTGTGTAGCTCAACATAAAAAAATTGATATCACCTGGAATTCGGTTTGATCAATAGGTTCAGAAGTAGTACAGCAATCACTTCTACGTTAAGCGGGTTCTTTTTGTGCCAGGTTAATTAACGATCTTCAATATGAAAAAATTCCTTCTGCTATTGTATTGTTTTTTAATCCTCGGTTGCACAGCCGCTTATCGGCCCTATAAGCATCAGGAAGGTTATGTAGGATTACCGCTAGGCGAAAAACAATATCGTATTGAATACTATTCAGATAATCTCAACGCCAGTAAAGCCAATTGGCATACGTCAGCAAAACAGCTTTGTGTGGGTGAATCAGTT
>CAUOQW010000383.1:0-3567 GCA_963506825.1 uncultured Cellvibrio sp. | reverse complement strand
TGATCCCACCTTATATCTCCATGGCCACAGCAATATTCTGGCGAGTCTAGAAGAGGCGCTTGAAGATAAAGCCGTAGGTGATAAAGTCAGTGTTACCTTGGCTCCAGATCAAGCTTATGGCGAGCGAAAAGAGGGGGCGGTACAGCGTATCCCAATTAAGCATCTACACAATCATGCCGCATTAAAAAACAAGTTAAAACCAGGCATGAAGGTACAGGTCAACACTCAGCATGGTCCATGGGAAGCAATTGTATTAAAAGCGGGTAAGTTCAATGTGGATATTGATAGCAATCATCCATTGGCCGGAAAAACGCTCAGTTTCGATATTGAAGTTGTAGATATACGTGAAGCTACGGCAGAAGAGTTGGCGCATGGTCACGCGCACGGCGCAGGCGGCCATCATCACGACTAACTGATGATTAGATTAATTTTCCTAACGCTGAAGACTCCATGACAAAACCATTTGCCTACATAGGCTTAGTAAATCCTAAAAGCCCTGAAAATGTAGGCATGGTTATACGCGCGGCAGGTTGTTACGAGGCGAGCAAAGTTTTTTATACTGGAATACGCTTCGATCGCGCCCGTCAATTTTTTACTGACACCAAAAATATGCGCGAAAAAATTCCACTGCAACGCGCAGAGGATTTATTAACAACTGTACCGGAAGGTGCAAAGATCGTTGCTGTCGAATTAGTTGAAGGCGCAACACCGCTTATTCATTTTCAACATCCGGAGCGGGCCTATTATATTTTTGGTCCAGAAGATGGTTCGCTCTCGCAAACGATTTTGGATGCCTCTGATCATGTGGTTTATATCCCAACGATTGGCTGCATGAATTTGGCTGCAACTGTTAACGTTGTGCTTTATGATCGTTTGGCAAAATCGGTTGGCACAATAATCGAAGATAGACCTATAGCTGAAAATCGCGATACAACTCGCAGGGCGGTTGTGAAGCGATAATATTATTGTTGATACAGCGTAAAACTAAAAAGGCAGCCACTTCGGCTGCCTTTTTAGTTTGAGTGGGTTGTTTGTTGAGGGTTATTTAGCCCCAGCAGCTTCCAGCGCAATCACGTATTCTTCGCCATTGCGGTGGGTTTTAACGCTTTGTAAGAAGGTTTTTCCTTCTGGACCGACGGCATTTAAATCTTTGCCCGCTGCTACAAATAACTTTACGAAGGTGGAGAAGTTTTCACCGCGCATACCGCGATATGCCTTTTCCAGCAAATGAAAATCAGCATTTACACCCGCTGGTGCTGGGTAGTCTAAAAAAGTGGCGATGCGTGCTTCATCGAAAATTTCGCCAAGTACTTTCTCTTTGTCTTTACGTAAACTCATTTTAAATTCTCTGCTTTGCTTTCACTCTCTCTCTTTTTTGAGAGGGGTGGGGTGAGGGATTAACCGTTTAGTTTTTTCACTAACAATTCATTCAGCGCCTGCGGATTCGCTTGGCCTTTTGATGCTTTCATTGCTTGACCCACAAAGAACCCAAGCATTTTTGCGCGTTTGTCTTCCGCAGCGGCACGGTAGCCTTCTACTTGCGCGGTGTTGGCAGCAAGGATATCGTCGATAATTTTTTCCAGCGCGCCAGTGTCAGAAACTTGTTTTAAACCTTTGGTTTCGATAATGGTGTCAGTATCGCCTTCGCCGTTGGTGATGGCTTCAAAAACTTGTTTGGCGATTTTGCTAGACAAGGTGCCGTCCTTAATGCGTACAACTAATCCTGAAAGCAATTCAGGTGTAACTGGCGAGTGATCAATACGTTGCTCGGTGCGATTTAAATAAGCGCCCAAGTCGGCCATGATCCAGTTAGCTGTTAGTTTTGCTTCGCCAGATATTTTTGTTGCAGCTTCAAAGTAAGCGGCAGCGAATTTATCCATGGTGATTTGACCTGCGTCGTAATCGCTTAAACCATATTGCTCAACAAAACGTGCGCGTTTTGCTTCGGGTAATTCTGGCATTTGCTTGCGAACGGATTCGATATATTCATCATCGATAATCACGGGTAATAAATCAGGGCAGGGGAAGTAGCGGTAATCGTTGCTATCTTCTTTGCTGCGCATGGAGCGAGCTTTTTTTGTGTCGCCGTTGTAGAGGCGAGTTTCCTGGCGAATGCTTCCGCCGTCTTCGAGTACATCAATCTGGCGTTCAACTTCGAGCGCAATGGCTTCTTCCATAAACTTAAAGGAGTTTAAGTTTTTGGTTTCAGTGCGAGTGCCTAGTCTTTCCTGGCCTTTGGGGCGTACAGAAATATTTACATCAAAACGCATGGAGCCTTGTGACATCTCACCATCGCAAATTTCGAGTGAGGTGACGATTGAGTGTAATTTTTTCGCGAAGGCGACAGCTTCTTCAGCGCTGCGCATATCGGGTTCTGTTACGACTTCAATGAGCGGAGTGCCTGCGCGGTTTAAATCGATTCCGCTCATGCCTGCAAAGTCTTCGTGCAAAGATTTGCCTGCATCCTCTTCTAAATGCGCGTGGTGAATACGAACACGTTTGGTACGACCACCTTCTAATTCTAAATCCACAAAACCTGGGCCAACAATTGGCTCTGCAAGTTGAGTGGTTTGATAACCTTTCGGCAAATCAGGATAAAAATAATTTTTACGCTCAAACACTGAGCGTTTGCCAATTTCCGCATTTACTGCCAAGCCAAACATAGTGGCGTAGCGAAAGGCTTGTTCGTTGGCGACAGGCAAGGTGCCGGGTAGTGCTAAATCAATTGCGCAAGCTTGCGTATTTGGCTCTGCACCGAAAGCAGTGCTGGCGCCAGAGAAAATTTTAGTTTTGGTGGCGAGTTGTACGTGAACTTCCAAGCCAATTACTGTTTCCCATTGCATCTTTTATTTTCCTCTTATTCAATGCCAGGTGCGGTTTGTTGGTGGAAGTTTGTTGCTTGTTGGAATTGATGCGCTGCATTTAATAATTGCGCTTCGGCAAAGAAATTGCCGATCAATTGCAAGCCAACAGGTTTGTTTTCCACAAAACCGCAGGGGATTGATAGGCCGGGCAAGCCAGCCAAGTTGGTGGCGATGGTGTAGATATCTTCCAAATACATGGCGACAGGATCTTTCGATTTTGAGCCGAATTGGAAGGCGGGCGATGGCGATGTTGGGCCGAGAATAACGTCGACACTTTCAAATGCTTCAACGAAATCTTGCTTGATCAAGCGGCGAACTTTTTGCGCTTTGCTGTAATAGGCATCGTAATAACCGGCAGACAATGCGTAAGCGCCAACGAGAATGCGGCGTTTAACTTCATCGCCAAAACCTTCGCTGCGTGAACGCATATAAAGATCATTTAAATCTTTTGGGTTTTCACAGCGATGGCCATACCGCACACCATCCATACGCGAAAGGTTTGCAGAGCATTCTGCTGGTGCAATCACATAGTAAGCAGGTACAGACAAGTTAGTGTGCGGCAAGCTAATACTGTGAATAGTTGCGCCCAAGCTTTCGTAAACTTTAATCGCAGCTTCAACATGCGCAGCGGTTTCAGGATTCAAACCTTCACCAAAATATTCTTTTGGTACACCAATACGCAAACCTTTAAGCGAATCATTTA
>CAUOQW010000382.1:0-3583 GCA_963506825.1 uncultured Cellvibrio sp. | reverse complement strand
TACATCTTTTTTGAGCGTATGCGCCATTTCAACAATTGCCTTTACCATGGCGTAGTGATTGGGCTCGCGATCCATATCGCGCACAAAAATACCGTCAATTTTAAGTGTGTCGAATGCGAGCTTGTGCAGATAGGCGTAGGAAGCAAAACCGCTACCAAAATCGTCCAATGAAAACCGGCAGCCTAATTTATGCAAGCGCTGCATAAATTCGTTAGCAACATCAAGATTGGTGATTGCTTCGGTCTCGGTAATTTCAAAACTAATCATGCCCGGTGGAATTTTGTGGTGCTGTATTAAATGAATAATGTGATCGGCAAAATGTGGCTCGCGAATAGACAGCGCAGAGAGATTCATAGAAACGGATTCAATACCCTCGCGTAAATCCGCATGTTGCGCTAAGAGTTGAATAACTTCTTCAATCATCCATTTGTCCAGCTCGGGGATTAAATGCAAGCGTTCAGCGGGGCCGATAAATTCGCCCGGTGGAATTAAGCGCTGCTGGCTGGGGTCCCACATTCTAATCAGCGTTTCTATACGAAGTTTTGGCTCTGCTGAGTCAGGAAAGAAATTTTCAATCAGTTGAAAGTGTGCGCGGAAATGTTTGTTGTAATTGGCATCCACTAAGCGTTGCGCCCAATTAATATTTTCTTTGTCATCACTGGAACGCTTGGTCGCTTCATCATAGGTGCGAATTAATCCTCGCCCCTCACGTTTGGCCAGGAATAAAACTTCATCGGCCATTAACATGACTTGATCAAAGCTGACAATCTCGCGATTGAGTGACAGCAGCGCAATAGAGGCCGCTAATTTAAATTCGCGTTCCTGCCACACGAATTTAAAATTTTGAATTTGTTGCAAAATCAGTTTCGCTAGGTCGCTGCTGCTATCTACTACTGTATTTCGCGTCACTATCGCAAATTTGTCGCTGCCGATGCGTGCAAAGAAGTCATCGCGTGCGAGTATGCCCGACAGTGCATCGGAAAATTGGCGTAAGAGTTCATCGCCAGCTATACAACCACAGCTCTCATTGATCACTCGGAAGCGATCGATGTCGATTAAAATAAAAGAGGCTTTAAGGCTAGCGGTTTGCACTTGCGCTAACAAACTACACACATAGGCTTCAAGAGAGTTACGGTTGTGCAGGCGGGTTACAAAATCGTGAGTGGCTAAATAACTGAGCCGGTCTTGCATATAGCGGCGCTCATTAATTTCTTCGCGCAGCTGACGGTTGGCAATAGTGAGGTCAGCGGTGCGCTCACGCACTTTTTGCTCTAATTCTTTGTTCAGTGTTTTTAGTTCGTTGAGTAATGCTTTGCGTTCTAATTGATGGCGCACGCGGGCACGCACTTCGTCAGCATTTATCGGTTTGGAAATGTAGTCGTTGCCGCCAACCGAAAAGCCAAGGCTAATATCGTCGGTGCGGGCAGTAACAAAAATAATGGGAATGTTTGCAGTCGCGGGGTTAGCTTTAAGCAGGTTGCACACTTCAAAGCCGTTCATGCCTGGCATCATGACATCGAGCAGAATCAAATCTGGAGATTGCTTTTGCGCTAATTCAAGTGCGCGTTCGCCATTGGTGGCAACAATAAGTTGACACTCCAAGTCTTCCAGTATCGCGCTCAGTACATCCAAATTTTCCGGGGTGTCGTCGACCAGCAGTATCCGCGAACTCGCAAGCATAACCAACCTCATTCCATCGTTATTGTTTACCTGACAATTCTGTAAGTGAATCGTCCTTTAGCGCTATTGGAATTGATAATAACAGAGGCTGGCTAAATTGCACTATCGCGGCGCAGGCGAAGGGGCATTAAAGACCGGAAAATTTCAGCAATCAAACATTCTTGATCTGATACATGAATGAGTATCATAAGAATTATTTTTTTATGACTTTTTAATTGCTAAAACAACCAAGCCTAAGCCTGCAATTATCAGGCTGGCGGAGGAAAAGTTGAGCCCGTGCAGGTGCGCGCTAACCGCCTCATAAATGCTGGGGTGTGCTAGTGCAATAGCGGCGACAAATAAACTGCCAGCCAGCCAATAGCGACGTGCAGTCTGCGCATTGCGCGATTGCAATTGTTGCGCGGTTTTATGAAGCTCTGGTGCAAGCTCGCCAATGTTTTGTAGTTGCTGCAAACCGTTGAAAATAAGTTGTGGGATTTGCGGAAACTTCTCCATCCACTCCGGACCATAGCGCTTAAGTTCGCCCCACAAACTTTTAGGATGAAAACGCTTTTTAAGCCAGCGCTCTAAAAACGGATGCGCAGTGGTCCATAAATCCAAATCGGGATAGAGCTGGCGCCCCAAGCCTTCAATATTGAGCAATGTTTTTTGTAAAAGTACCAGCTGTGGTTGTACTTCCATATTAAAGCGACGCGCGGTGCGGAACAGGCTCAAGAGCACGTGGCCAAAAGAAATATCTTTTAAAGGTTTTTCAAAAATGGGCTCACACACGGTGCGAATTGCCGCTTCTAATTCTTCTACCCGCACTTGGGCTGGCACCCAGCCACTTTGTACGTGCAGTTCTGCCACTTGGCGATAATCGCGGCGGAACATGGCGAGCAAATTGCGCGCTAAATAATATTGATCCTCACGCGTGAGCGAACCGACGATGGCCATATCCACTGCAATATATTGTGGCCCTCTTTGTTGAACGGCTTGGGGGTTTTCTCTGGCAACAAAAATATTGCCAGGGTGCATATCGGCATGGAAAAAATTGTGGTCAAACACTTGCGTGAAAAAAATCTCCACGCCGCGTTCGGCCAATTTTTTCATATCGGTGTTTTGCGCTTTGAGCTCATCAATATTAGTGACAGGAATACCGTAAATCCGCTCCATTACCATTACATTATTGCGGGTGTAATCCCAGTATACTTCTGGTACATAGAGTAAGTCTGAATTGGCAAAGTTGCGGCGCAATTGCGATGCGTTAGCCGCTTCTTTTTGTAAATTGAGTTCGTCAAAAATCGTGTTGCGATAATCTTCTACAATTTCTACCGGGCGCAAACGGCGGCCATCTTCACTGTATTTTTCTAGCAGGCGCGCAAGCTTTAAAAGCAGCGCGACATCCTGCGCGATAATGTTTTCAATATTGGGGCGAATGGCTTTAATGACTACCGCTTTGCCATTTTTTAACGTGGCTGCGTGCACTTGCGCAACCGATGCTGACGCGAGTGGCTCGTGATCGTAATCGCTAAAAATGGTATCTACCGATGAACCTAAAGAGCTTTCTACAATGCGGCGGAACTCGTCGTTAGGGAAGGGAGTAACGCGGTCTTGTAGATAATTTAATTCGTCGACTATATCGTCTGGTACTAGATCTGGGCGGGTGGAAAGTAGTTGGCCAAACTTTACAAAAATGGGTCCCAGTTCTTCGCAGGCACGGCGTAGGCGTTCGCCGCGGCTAAGTTTGGATGAACCAAATAAACGGCAGGGCGAGAGCAATAATTTTGCGCGTAACGGCAAATGCTCATGGGGGATAAGCTCATCTAAGCGGTAACGCAAAAAAACGCGAAGGATAGTGATAAAACGAAAAAAAACAGTCACGAGTTATTATTCCTGTTGTGCGCCTGCTGTTCTGTGGCTT
>CAUOQW010000381.1:0-3584 GCA_963506825.1 uncultured Cellvibrio sp. | reverse complement strand
CTTGGCAATTTTATCGGGCATGAATTGTGGGGGCGCGTTGCCGATGTACCGTGGGCGTTGGTGTTCCCCAAAGCGGGTGATGCTCTCGGCGTGGCTCGTCATCCATCCCAGTTATATCAAGCTACCTTGGAAGGCTTGGTGATGTTTATTGTGCTTTTCTGGTTTTCTGCCAAGCCGCGTCCACGCGGAGCAGTGGCAGGTTTGTTTCTGGTACTTTATGCGTGCTTCCGCTCCATCGTAGAGAACTTTCGTGAGCCGGATGCCGATATAGGTTTTGACTTATTGGGTACAATTACACGCGGTCAACTTTTGTCGGCACCCATGTTTATTCTGGGGGTTGGGCTTTTGGCTTATGGGTATTATCAAGAAAGAAAAAAACGCCCTCACCCTAACCCTCTCCCAGAAGGAGAGGGGACTAAATAGTGCTAATTTCGGAGCTCGCGCTTTAGCTCCCTCTGGGACGACTGCATGGATGCAGGAGCTAGAGCCACGCAGGAGCGGTTGCCGAGAGGGCTGGGGTGAGGGGCTTTAAAATTTAAAAGAACGAGACTCACAATGAAACAGTATTTAGATTTAGCTCAGAGCATCATCGATGAAGGCACTTGGATTGCCAACAGCCGCACCGGCAAGCGCTGCTTAACCCTGATTAACGCCGATCTGACTTACGATGTTGCGGGCAATAAATTCCCCATTATCACCACCCGCAAAAGCTATTGGAAGGCGGCTATCGCTGAGTTATTGGGTTATATTCGCGGCTACGATAACGCCGCGCAATTTCGCGCGCTGGGTACCAAAACTTGGGATGCCAACGCCAATGAAAACGCGGTGTGGCTGGCAAGTCCCGTGCGTAAAGGCACGGATGACATGGGGCGCGTATACGGTGTCCAAGGTCGCGCGTGGTTAAAGCCGAATGGCGGTACTATCGATCAACTCCAAAAAATTGTTGATGATCTTTCTAAAGGTGTTGATGACCGCGGTGAGATTTTATCCTTTTATAACCCCGGCGAATTCGATCTAGGTTGCCTGCGCCCCTGCATGCATACTCATACCTTTTCGCTGCTGAATGACACTCTTTATTTGACGAGCTATCAGCGCTCTTGTGATGTACCGCTGGGTTTAAATTTCAACCAGATTCAAGTGTTTGCGCTGCTGGCTTTAATGGCACAAATTACCGGCCATAAGCCGGGCTTGGCTTACCATAAAATCGTCAATGCCCATATTTATGAAGATCAATTGCCGTTGATGCGCGATGTGCAATTAACGCGCGAGCCCTTCGAGTCACCGTCATTAATTATTAACCCGGATATTAAATCGCTCAAGGATTTAGAGACTTGGGTGACAATGGATGATTTCGAGGTTCAGGGCTACCAGCATCACGATCCAATCCAGTACCCTTTTTCGGTTTAGTGGTTTCTGTTTAGTGCATCACATAACGCAATGGATTGCAGGGCTACTCTATTACCTTTAGTCATTTCCCCGCGTAGATATTTTTATGAAACTCTCTCTGATAGTCGCAACCGCACATAACAATGTTATTGGCCGCAATAACGAATTGCCTTGGCACTTACCGCAAGATTTAAAATATTTTAAATCGGTAACGCTCGGTAAGCCGATTATTATGGGACGCAAGACCTTTGAGTCCATTGGCAAACCGCTGCCGGGGCGCACCAATATTGTGGTTACACGTCAAAAAAACTGGAGCTTTGCGGGTGTATTAGTTGCCAAAAGTGTGAAAGAAGCTATGGAGTTTGGTCAGCAATTTCGCAATGAACAGGGCAAGCTTGCAGACGAAGTTATGGTGATTGGCGGTGCAGAAATTTATCGCCACGCGCTTGATATTGCAGATCGCGTTTATCTTACGCGTATTGATGTAAACGTGGAAAAAGGTGATGCCCATTTTCCCGAATTAGCTGCAGATAAATGGAGGCTAGTATCTGAATTGCCCGGCGATAGCGATGCAAATTTGCAGCATAAGTTTTCAGTGTATGAACGTGTTTAATGTTTCTGAATAACCAGTTGCACACTCCCCACTTTAAAACCAAATTTGGTCAGTGTTGATTCGTTCAGCACTGTGTTGGAATCCACCAGCCACATCCAATCGTCTACGCGTAAATTAATCGTTGAGTTGTTGTATTTTACCGCTAGCACATAATTCAAATTAATCGCATTGCCTGCAAACTGACCTTCACCCGTTTCAATTACATCACCGGCAGTCGCATTAAATTTGCCACTTGTAGTTGGCGATAATTTCCAAGTTCGGTATTGAATTTCACCATCATCAAAAATAAATTTTTCGTCGAGTGTGCCAACACCATTTTCCCAGTACGCTTTTATGGTCGCATTGAAATAACGCGTCACTTTACCGGAGCGATCTTTCACAACACCATAGGCACTTAGGTTGCCGTTAAAAAATTCTTTTGGGATAAGCTTGGGTGCATTTTTGTTGTAGTCGTTAATAGAGGTGCTGGAACAGGCACTTAAGGTGATACCTAAGGTTAATAAGAAGGCAATGAGCGATTTCATAGCAGTACTCGTGCTGAGTGAGATACTGTTTCTACGCTCGGGGAATGGAATAGATGACTATCAACAGCACATAAAAAAGCCAAAGCAATTGCTTTGGCTTTTTAGGTGGGATAAAACTTCTCCCTCTTTCGAAGGGGGAGATTGAGAGGGGGTTTCTATTAATCCAGCTTACTTAAATCCCTTACTGCGCCTTTATCCGCACTGGTTGCTAGCAATGCATAAGCTTTTAAGGATGCAGAAATTTTGCGTGGGCGAACTTCGCTCGGTTTCCAAGCGGCTGGGCCTTTAGCATTTTCCGCGGCGCGGCGCGCATCCAGCTCGTTCTCAGTCAGCACAACATTAATGCTGCGGTTAGGAATGTCGATGCGAATAATATCGCCAGTTTGTACCAAACCAATGGCGCCGCCAGCAGCAGCTTCCGGCGATACGTGACCAATCGACAAACCTGAGGTTCCGCCAGAAAAACGACCATCTGTTAACAAAGCACAGGCTTTACCCAAGCCTTTAGATTTTAAATAGCTGGTGGGGTAGAGCATCTCTTGCATGCCGGGGCCGCCTTTGGGGCCTTCGTAGCGAATCACTACTACATCGCCTTCTTTCACTTTGCCGTCGAGAATATCGGCTACAGCTTTGTCCTGACTTTCCACCACATAAGCCTTGCCCTCAAATACCCAGCAGCTTTCGTCCACGCCTGAGGTTTTTACCACGCAGCCATCGAGGGCGATATTACCTTTCAATACGGCTAAACCGCCTTCTTTGCTGTAGGCGTGTTCAACAGAGCGAATGCAGCCTTCCGCACGGTCGCCATCCAGCGATGGCCAGCGAGTTGCTTGACTAAAAGCAACTTGGGTTGGAATGCCCGCAGGGCCAGCTTTGTAGAAGGTCGCAACGGCTTCAGATGAGGTGCTAATGATGTCCCACTTATCCAAAGCTTCTTGAAAGGTTTTGCTGTGTACGGTGGGCAATTGATTGTGCAGCAGGCCGCCGCGATTAAGTTCTGCCAAAATACTCATTACACCGCCGGCGCGGTGTACATCTTCCATATGGTATTTGGGGGTGTT
>CAUOQW010000380.1:0-3593 GCA_963506825.1 uncultured Cellvibrio sp. | reverse complement strand
TTGCCGCAGTCGCTGGTTCTGGTGGTAAACGAGTTGTCGGCCACAGCCAATTATCCGTGGACTATGTACCCCGGCTTATCCCAAGGGGCCATGCATACCATTGAATCCCATGGCTCGGATGAGCAAAAGCAAACCTATCTGCCCGCACTAATCTCAGGCCAGTGGACGGGCACCATGTGTTTGACTGAGGCGCATTGTGGCACTGATTTAGGACTGCTAAAAACCAAGGCAACACCCTTGGGTGATGGTCGCTATTCATTGAGCGGTACTAAAATTTTTATCTCATCCGGCGACCACGATCTTGCTGAAAATATTGTTCATATAGTGCTCGCCCGTTTGCCCGACGCCCCGGCAGGCACTAAAGGTATATCCCTGTTTATCGTTCCCAAATTCAGCATTAATACTGATGGCTCGCTGGGTGCGCGCAATAATGTCAATTGTGGGTCGCTGGAACACAAAATGGGTATTCACGGCAACGCAACTTGCCTCCTGAATTTTGAGGGTGCAATCGGCACTCTTTTAGGTGAGCCTCATAAGGGGTTGAACCTGATGTTCACCTTTATGAATTTGGCGCGCTTGGGGGCGGCACTACAGGGCTTGGCGCATGCGGAGTTGGGGTTTCAAAAGTCTCTAAGCTACACTCGGCAGCGTTTGCAGGGCAGATCAATATCTGGTGCTAAAAATCCTAATGGCAGCGCGGATCCCATTATTGTTCACCCCGATGTACGCCGTATGTTGATGACCCAAAAAGCCTTGGCAGAAGGTATGAGGATGATGGCTTACTACGCCGCCAAGCGGGTAGATGTAGTGCAATTTGGGCAGGGCGAAACCCTGTGTCAATCGGCGTTGGATATGTTGAGTGTGATTACGCCCATCGCCAAAGGCTTTATGACCGAGTTGGGGTTTGAGTCGGCTAATTTAGCGTTGCAATGTTTTGGTGGCCACGGCTATATCAAAGAGTGGGGTGTTGAACAGAATCTGCGCGATTGTCGTATTGCCTCTTTGTATGAGGGTACAACAGGCGTTCAGGCGTTGGATTTATTGGGCCGTAAAATTTTGCTATCCAATGGAAAGTTGCTGGGTAAATTTGCGGAGTGTATTCAACAATTTTGTCTCGATCCTACAAACCCGCCAGAATTGTCGCCCTATATAAAATCTTTAGCTAGACTAGAGAAAGAGTGGTTGGTCATTACCGCCAACATAGGTGCGAAAGCTCAGAATAACCCCGATGAAGTGGGCGCAGCATCGGTCGATTACCTGATGTACTGCGGTTATATTTTTATGGGGTATCTGTGGGCGAGAGCGGCTAAAACCGCCATGATGAAACTTGCAGCAGGCACTCACGAACCGGATTTCTATAAGACAAAATTAGTCACAGCGCGCTTTTATTTTGAGCGAATTTTGCCGAGAACTTTAAGATTGGCGGCAGCTATTAATTCTGGTTCCGATAATCTTATGAGTCTTGATGCGGATCACTTTATCTTTTAGTACTGTTTAAAAAACATAGAGCAAAAATTTAATAAGAAGTAGGAGCCAAGCAATGCCGTTAAATTATCACCGTACACTTCCCGACGTATTTGCTGAAGCTTGTAAGGAGTTTTCAGCGAGCGCCGTGTTCACCTGTATGGAACACACGATTAGTTTTCGCGAGTTGGATGAACTCAGCGGTAAATTTGCGGCTTACTTGCAGCAACATACACATTTAAAACCGGGCGATCGCATTGCGATTCAACTGCCCAATATCTTGCAGTACCCGATTGCTGTGTTTGGCGCTATGCGCGCTGGTCTTGTGGTGGTAAATACTAATCCGCTGTATACCGCCCATGAAATTAAACATCAATTAAATGATTCGGGCGCAAAGGCCTTGGTGGTGCTTGCGAATATCGCTAAAAATGCTTCAACCATTATTGCGGAAACATCAGTAGAGCAAGTGATTGTGACTGAACTTGCGGATGTGCATCCACCGCTAAAAAGATTGCTGATCAACACTGTTGTTAAATACGTTAAAAAATTAGTGCCAGAGTTTTCATTTCCGGTGCACATAAAATTTAACGATGCCTTGCATAAAGCCAAGCAGCCGTGGCAAACCGTTGCGATTAATCCCGAAGATGTTGCGGTTTTACAATATACCGGCGGCACCACTGGCGTTGCTAAAGGCGCTATGCTGACTCACCGCAATCTGGTTGCAAACATGCTGCAACTTAATGCGCACATGGTGGATTCGTTTCGCAGAAATCAGGAAATTTATATTGCGCCATTACCGCTCTACCATATTTATTCCTTCACGATTCACTGCACCTCTGCGGTGTCTTTAGGCAATCACAGTATATTAATTCCCAACCCGCGCGATATTCCTGCTTTTGTCGCTACCTTAAAGAAATATCCGTTCACCTTATTTGTTGGTTTAAATACGTTGTTCAATGCGTTGTTGCGCAATCCTGATTTTCAAAAATTAGATTTTAGCCCGCTGCATTTAACTTCGTCGGGCGGTATGGCGCTGACCACAGAAACTGCAAATAAATGGCGAGAGCTAACCGGTAGCCCCATCACCGAAGGCTATGGCTTAACTGAAACTTCACCCGTGGTATGCAGTAATCAATGCAATGCGGTGCAATATGGAACTGTAGGCTGCCCATTGCCAGAAACCGAATGCAAAGTAGTTGATGAAAACGGCAGTGATTTACCCGCAGGTGAAGCTGGCGAATTATTAATTCGCGGCCCGCAAGTCATGAAAGGTTATTGGCAACGCCCTGAGGCAACTGCAGAAGTGATTAATGCAGAAGGTTGGTTTAACAGTGGCGATATGGCGGTGATCAGTGCCGATGGCTTTATCAAAATTGTAGATCGCAAAAAAGACATGATCAACGTGTCTGGTTTTAAAGTTTATCCCAATGAAGTGGAAGATGTATTGGCGAGTCATCCTGATATTGTTGAAGCCGCAGTTATAGGCGTGCCGGATAAAGAAGGCAGTGAAGTGGTAAAAGCCTTTGTGGTTTGCTCAAATCCCAATGTGGATGTAAAAACTGTGCGCGATTTTGCCAAAACAAAATTAACCGCTTACAAGGTTCCGCACCAAGTCGAATTTTGCAAAGAGTTGCCAAAAACCAATGTAGGAAAAGTGTTACGCCGTGAATTGCGCGATAAAGAAATTGCTAAGGCGAGCGCATGATTGCAAATAGCAGCAGATCGTCGCTATGAAGCGCGCGTTAATTTTATCGGGTGGTGGCGCGCGTGCCGCTTATCAAGTGGGGGTGTTGCAAGCGCTCGCTGAAATTTTACCCGATGAAAATACCCATCCTTTCCCCATCATTTGCGGTACATCTGCCGGCGCTATCAATGCACTCGCTTTAGCGGCGCATCCCGGAAACTTTAAAGAATCAGTACATTCGCTCGCTAATATGTGGCGCAGCTTAACCGTGGGTGATGTTTATTTGCACGGCTGGACGGATATTTTCAAAGGCCTTGGGCTCTTGGGGCTATCGCTGTTTAATCAGGGGATTGGTCGCCAAAAACCTTTATCATTATTAGACAATTCCCCGCTCTGGGATTTGTTGGGGTCACGCATTACATTTCACAATATTCAGCAATCCATC
>CAUOQW010000379.1:0-3604 GCA_963506825.1 uncultured Cellvibrio sp. | reverse complement strand
CGCGGCGGCGGCATGCAAAATAACAATGCCCATTAAACCCCACGCACAATATTTATGTATGGCACCCATACGATCAATATTGTCGGCAGAAAGTTCTAGGGTTGCGGGCACAGAAAAAAATCCAAAAAAGTTCGCGCTAGCACCTTCGGCTGTAGTAATAAAATAACCGCTAATGCAAATAAAAAATACGCCAACGTAGAGCAAAATTTTAACAATCTGAGCAGCCACTAAATTGCTTTTACTGATGCTTGGAATCGCGTTGGGGTCTTGGCTATTTTTGCGCCACAACAAGCGCAATAACATTAACGCGAATACCAGTAAGCCCAATGCAATATGTAATTCCGGGCCGCGGTGATACCAAGTTGAGTAATAATCCAAGCCGCGCATATAAACGCCAAGGCCAAATAAAAAAATAATCAGCGGCGCGCACACCCAGTGCAAAATAATCGTTACTAGGCCATAACCTGAGGTTGAGTCTTTTAGCATACCCATGTTCCCTTAGCTATAGGTGTGAATTGAGGTGTTTGCATTTAATTTTATGCATGCGATCTAAATTAGTGATCATTAATTTTAGTTGCACGAACATAGCAGCAATTGTTTTAAATTGCAGTAGCGAGATTTTTTTGAGTCTTTTTGCGCCAACCCAGAGGGATTGCATTTAATCCAGTTGTTTATAGCTATCCTATTGAATTGCAATGAATTATTTTTACGCTCTGGCTATAAGGTGGCGCTTGCTTGATTAATAGATCAAGATTTTAGTGCAAATCTATCTATATTTTGGTGCGAGTCTAGCGCAATCCTTAAAGTAATTTATGTGCGCCCACTAGCCGTTAACGGAGCGTTTTATGCCGCGTTCATCAATTGCCACATACACAAATTCGCCCTCGGTGACTTTTAAGCGCTGATGGGTTTTAAAATCTTTAATCCACACTTCTATACCTACACGAATAGAAGTGTCCCCAATGGCGCGTAATACCGAATAGCAGCTCACTAAAGAGCCAACAGCTACAGGGTGCAAAAATTTCATGCTGCTTACAGCGACGGTGGTTACGCGGCCGCGTGCAACTTCAATCGCAAGAATCGCACCCGCAATATCCATTTGTGATAGCAGCCAGCCACCAAAAATATCACCTAGGGGATTGGTATCGGCAGGCATAGAGAGTGTTTGTAGTGTGAGTGTGCCTTGAGGTTGTTCGATTGTCGTCATCGCAAAAACTCTAGTCGCTATTAATATGCAGTAAATAAAGATGCAGTAAGTAAAAGATGCACTAAGTGCAGCACAAGAATGACTGTCGCGCCAGTTATGTCGCCTGTGTTTTTATTGAGGTGTTTTTACTGCTGGTCAGCGGAATGGTGGAAGGTCTAGAATCTCACAATTACCTTATCACCAGTGCGTGTTGCCAGCAGAGCACTTTGCCAATGGATATGGAGGAGATTATGACTACCCCTACGCAAGCGACGGAGAAGAAACAGCCCAGAAAAAATACTGTCGATTTAGCGAGCGAGGATGCCAGTGCAATCTCCGATTATTTTTCCCGCTATTTAAAACCGAAAATTGCCAATTCTGATGCTGTAAAAGAACAAGTGTATAAGTTGCGCCATCAAGTCTATTGCGAAGAGTTGGCTTATGAAGAGACCAATGCGGAGCAACAGGAGTACGATGAGTTTGATATGCGCGCAATTCACTGTGTTGTACAACATCTAAGCTCAAAAACACTCGCCGGAACCTTGCGTTTAATTCCCACTGCAAATGATGCTGAATTATTACCCGTAGAAAAATTTTGTGCGCAGGCGATAACGCATGCAGAACTAACTCCCAAACATTTTTTACGTCATCAAGTGTGCGAAATATCGCGCCTAGCTGTGCCCGCCTTATTTAGAAAACGCCAGTCCGATCAATTCGCAGGCAGTGCCACAGGTGCCATTAACGAACAAACTTTTTCTACCCACGAACTGCGTTACTTTCCTTATATAGCCATTAGCCTTTATTTATCTGCCATTGCCATGTGTAGAAAAATGCGCTGCTACCATGTGTTTGTAATGATGGAGCCGCGCCTAGCGCGAAGCTTGGATTTCGTAGGAATTCATTTCACCCAACTCGGCCCCGTGATTGACTACCACGGTAAACGTGCTGCGTATTATGTAGATGCGCGTGAATTACGAAAGGATTTGAGTGTAGGTTATAAAAAATTTTTGCAGGTTATTGAAAATGAATTGTTTGGTGGATGATTGCAAAATTCAAAAAAGCCAATTGCGTAAACAATTGGCTTTTCGTTTTTTCATAGTATCGGAAAATTAAGCTTCGTTACTAGGCTTACCAATCGTTGCTAAAATTCCGCCGTCTACATAAACGATTTGGCCTGTTACAAAATCGCTCGCTTTTGAGGCGAGGAAAATGGTTGCGCCTTGCAAATCATCTGGGTCGCCCCATTTGCCTGCGGGTGTACGATTAATAATAAAGTCGTTAAACGGATGCCCGTCTACACGAATGGGTTCAGTTTGCGCAGTTGCAAAATAACCTGGGCCAATGCCGTTAACTTGTACATTGTATTTTGCCCATTCGGTCGCCATGTTTTTGGTGAGCATTTTTAATCCGCCTTTGGCAGCGGCGTAAGCGCCTACTGAATTGCGGCCCAACTCACTCATCATGGAGCAGATGTTAATAATTTTACCTTGGCGACGTTCAACCATTTTGCGCGCTACGGGGCGCGTCATAGTAAACACTCCAGTCAAATCAATTTTGATCACTTCTTCAAAATCTTCCAGCGTCATTTCTAACAGTGGAGTACGTTTAATAATGCCCGCATTGTTAATAAGAATATCTATAGGGCCGTGATCTTTTTCAATTTGATCAACGGCGGCGATCACTTGGGCTTCATCGGTCACATTGAATTTGTAACCAAACGCTTTAAAACCTTTTGCGCGATACTCGTTAACGGCGTTATCGATTTTTTCTTGCGATGAATTGCCGTTGATAATTAAAGTTGCGCCTGCACTGGCAAGACCTGCTGCCATGGCCATACCTAGGCCGTGGGTTGCGCCAGTTACAACGGCAACTTTTCCGGTTAAATCAAATAGTGGATGGTTCATGTTGTTAACTCTTTTTTGGAATATTTTTCTAATCCCGCTCGTGGTGAGCGCGTAGCAGTCGAACCATTTTTTAAATCATTCGACAGGCTCAGGATGAGCGGGATTTAGTTGTCACCTTGCTGTGTTTTTAGCGCACTTCAGATGGCTTATGGAAATCCATATCGGTGTAGTCGTGGTTCTCGCCAGCCATACCCCAAATGAATGTGTAATTAGCGGTGCCTACACCTGAGTGCATAGACCATGGTGGTGATACAACCGCTTGCTCATTGCCAACCCAAATGTGGCGAGTTTCTTCTGCTGGCCCCATAAAATGACAAACCGCGTGGGTGTCTGGAATATTGAAGTAGAAGTAAGCTTCCATACGGCGGCTGTGGGTGTGCATGGGCATGGTGTTCCAAATGCTGCCGGGTTTTAATTCGGTCATCCCCATTTGCAATTGGCAGGTGTCGAGTACGGTGCTAATCATCAATTGATAAATGTCGCGCTCGTTACAGGTATCGCCTGCGCCCATATG
>CAUOQW010000378.1:0-3608 GCA_963506825.1 uncultured Cellvibrio sp. | reverse complement strand
TTATTCGCCAGTGTTTTTGGCTTAAGGCCCCATAAAATTGCGGGAGGAAAATCACTCTATTCTATGGTGGTTACACCACCCGAACAACTGGAAATAAAACAATGCCTACCTCATGTTGATTCATTTTTGATAGGGGATTTAGCCTGCGTGCATTACCTCTGTGACAAAGATAAAGGTGGGACTTCTTTTTACCGCCACAAAAAAACTGGCCTCGAAAAAATCACCCGCGAAACCATTGACATGTACAATCAAGCAGTACTGGATGAGGGTGCATTGGATCTTGAAAAAAAATCCTACATGAATGGTTCAAACGAGTACTTCGAACAAATCATAGAGATAGATGCCAGCTTTAATCGCATGATTGTTTATCCTTCCAATATTCTGCACTCCGGCAACATAACAACGGATTTCACGTTTGATCCCAACCCTGCCACGGGACGCCTCACATTAAACTCGTTTATCTTTAGTAAACGCCCTTAAATAGTAAACCCAAACTCTCTACCCAATAAAAATAGCACGCAGGAATTCTCATGGCCAATTACGTTTTATTAAACAATGTTCAACATAAAGATTTACGCGTCATTACCCAATTCTCTGCCGCTTATGGCGACAATGTTGGCAGCGCAATCACCTTCCCCACTGAATATGCCGATGTTCAAAAAGAGTACCCTATTCTTTTCCAAATCAATCAAGACACAGGCAAATACCAATCGATTGTGCTGCTTGGTCTCAGCCAACATGAAAATTTATTTTTACACAACAATGGAGAATGGAATGCATCCTATATACCCGCTGTTATAGCGCGCGGCCCGTTTCTGATTGGGTTCCAACAAGACCCCAATGACCCCGATAACAAAGAGCCTGTTATTCACGTTGATATGGAGAGCCAAAAAGTCAGCCTCACCGAAGGTGCCCAGGTATTTTTGGAGTTTGGCGGCAACAGCCCTTTCCTAGATAGCATCACCCGCTCACTAAAGGATATTTACGATGGCTCAGCGATCAGCGATGCCATGTTTCAAGCCTTTACTGAATTAGATTTAATAGAGCCCGTCAATATAGAAATTAAGCTCAACGATGGCACCTTGCATCGATTAAACGGCAACCACACCATCAATCGCGATAAGCTCGCCAATTTAACGGGCGATGAGTTGTTGCAATTAAATCGTTCCGGATTCTTAGCAGCAGCTTTTTTAGTAACATCATCTTTAGGAAATATACAAAAGCTGATTAATATCAAGAACCAGAAGAAATGATGATTCACAAGCGCGAAAAATACACATATTTTTAATTAATAGTCTCAACCGATAATTACAATGGCAATGTCAATATGAATATTTCCCCCACACAAAAACAAGTGAAAAAAATTGTTATCGCTGGCGGCGGCACGGCAGGGTGGATATCTGCTATAGCGCTGTCCAAAAAATTGGGAGCACTGCTCGATATTACACTTATCGAATCCGATGATATCGGCACTATAGGTGTGGGTGAAGCCACCATTCCGCCCATGCGAACTTTTCATAAATTATTGGGCATAGATGAACAAGAATTTATGCGTGCGACTGAAGCGACATTTAAACTTGGCATTCTGTTTGAAAACTGGGGACAACGCGGCGATAGCTATATTCACTCCTTCGGAAAAACCGGCAAAGAAACCTGGCTTGTCGACTTTCACCATTTTTGGTTGCGAGCCAAAGAGCTTGGCATCGCAGATGAATTCGGCAGCTATTGCTACGAACTACAAGCAGCTAAAGTGAACAAATTTGCCACATCGCCAACCTCAGAAATTAATTTCGCCTATCACTTGGATGCTACACGCTACGCAAAATATTTGCGCAAAATGAGCGAAGCTAATGGTGTAACACGTGTTGAAGGAAAAATTGCAGAAGTAATTCAAGATGATACTTCAGGTTTTATTACATCTTTACGTCTTGCCTCTGGCCAAATTGTTGAAGGCGACTTCTTTGTTGATTGCACCGGATTTAGAGGCTTGTTGATCGAAGAAACCTTACAAACCGGCTACGAAGATTGGTCGCATTGGCTGCCCTGCGATAGAGCTATTGCAGTGCAAACCGAATCCGTCGGCTCGGCAGTACCTTATACCCAATCAGTCGCGCACAATGCTGGTTGGCGTTGGCGAATTCCTTTGCAACATCGTGTTGGCAATGGTTTGGTTTATTGCAGCCGTTTTTGTTCTGACGATGAAGCGCGTACAACTCTGCTAAACAACGTAACCGGCAAAACACTGATTGAACCGCGCGTGATTAAATTCCAAACCGGTCGCCGCGCAAAAAGCTGGAATAAAAATTGTGTAGCATTGGGTTTGGCAAGTGGTTTTATTGAGCCCTTGGAGTCCACCAGTATTCATTTAATTATGATGGGCGTAACGCGTTTAATGCATCTATTTCCTTTTAATGGTGTTACCAATGCATTAATGAATGAATACAATCAAATTAGTCGCATTGAAATGGAGCAACTGCGCGACTTTATTGTGTTGCACTATAAAACCACAGAGCGTGACGACACGCCGTTTTGGCAATACTGCAAAAATATGGAAATACCAGAAACTCTGAAGCACCGCATTGATTTATTCAAACAAAGTGCCCACGCCTATCAAGCTAATGGTGAATTGTTCAGAGTGGATTCGTGGACACAAGTGATGTTTGGTCAGCGCGTGATGCCAGAGCACTATCATCATCTAGCACAAACCATGGGCGAAAAAGATTTACAGCGATTTTTGTCGAGTATGAAAATGGCTATTAATCAAGCCGTTGAAAAGCTGCCGACACATAGCGATTTTGTTAAGCAATATTGTGGTAGCGCCATGTAAATTAAGCGCTAGCAGGCTGTTAAAGACATTCTGCTAGCTACTTTTTAATCTACAACTATAAATACTTACTAATCTTCCCTAGCTCTCGCTTATTTTTTACTCACACTCGCCCTTTTGCCTGCATAAAACCCACTCCATACACCATAACTCAACGGTAAAAACCCTTACTTTTTAAACGTTGTATTAGCAGAAGTGAGCCGATAAGATACGCCAGCATTCACCTATAACGGATTCATAACAGGTACCTCTACATGCGCGAATTTCGCTTTTCATTTATTTTTTCATTTATCTGCCTAAGCCTTGCCGCCTATTGGGGCTATACCACTGGCGGAGGCATCAATGGTGTTCTTGTTGCGCTAACCATTACCGCCATTCTCGGCATCATGGAAATCAGCCTCTCCTTTGATAACGCTGTGGTTAACGCTTCTGTACTCAAGGACATGGATGAATACTGGCAGAAGATGTTCTTGACTGTCGGGATCATAGTCGCGGTATTCGGTATGCGCTTGGTGTTCCCCATCCTGATCGTAGCTGTTGCCTCCGGCCAAGGCTTGGTGGATGTGATGACCATGGCGCTTAAACAGCCTGATCTTTACTCACAACACCTCATGTCTAGCCACACCTCGATTGCCGCGTTTGGCGGTATCTTCTTATATATGGTGTTCTTAGGCTTCCTATTGGATGACGGTAAAGAAGTTCACTGGTTAGGTGTTATTGAAGAAAAGCTTGGCCGCTTGGGCAAAATTGATTCGATTCAAGTTGTTATTGGCTTGGTTACCTT
>CAUOQW010000377.1:0-3610 GCA_963506825.1 uncultured Cellvibrio sp. | reverse complement strand
CCGCACAGGGTGATAAGTAGTACGAACATGAGCAGGCATTTTATCTTGCTAGAATTAACTCTCTCCTTAAGTGCATTCATGTAACACAGCCTCTAAGTAAGGTTTAGGCGTTGCTCGCCGCTTCAATCTCTTCGCTAATCAGCAACCAATTCTCTTCTGCTTCATCCAGCTGCTGTTGCACTTTCGCTTGGTCTAATAATAGCTGTTGCAAGTTGGCTTTATTTTTATCGTCGTAAATACTGCTATCGCCTAGTTGAGCTTCTATATCAGCCAATTTGGTTTGATATTTTTCCATTTGGCTTTCAAGATTTTTCAGTTTATTGGTCAGCGGTTTTAGTTGCTGGCGCTGAGCAGCCGATTGTTGACGCTGGGCTTTTTTATCAACTTTATTCTCATTCTCAGGCGCGTATTTTTCTTCTGCAGCGGCTTGCGCTTGGCGTTCTTGCAGCAACCATTTGTAATAGTCTTCCAAGTAGCCATCAAACTCGTTGACTTTGCCATCGGCTACTAACAAAAATTCATTTACCGTATTGCGCAGTAAGTGACGGTCATGCGACACAATAATCACGGCACCTTCAAAATCTTGCAGTGCCATAGTAAGTGCATGGCGCATTTCTAAATCGAGATGGTTGGTTGGCTCATCGAGCAAAAGTACGTTAGGTTTTTCCCACGCGATTATCGCTAAGGCTAAACGTGCTTTTTCACCGCCAGAAAAATGCGTAATAGGTTCAAAGGCGCGTTCGCCGTGAAAATCAAAACTGCCCAGGAAATCGCGAATTTCTTGCTCGCGCGCCGTGGGCGATAGACGTTGAATATGCAATGCAGCAGAGGCATTAATATCGAGCGCTTCTAATTGATGCTGCGCAAAATAGCCGAGTTTAAAATGCTCGCCGTTAGTACGTTCGCCAGCGAGCAAAGGCAATGCGCCAGAGAGGGTTTTTACCAAGCTGGATTTACCGGCGCCATTGGGGCCGAGTAAACCAATACGGGTTTCCGCACGAATGGCCAATTCCACTTTGCTGAGGATTTTTTTGGCTTCATTATTTTCGGTTTGGTAACCAATATCGGCACCGGAAATATGCACCAAGGGCACCGACATTTTATCGGAGCAGGTAAAGGTAAAACTAAAGGGCGAATCCACATGCGCAGCAGAAATTTTTTCCATGCGCTCTAATTCTTTAATGCGGCTTTGCGCTTGCCGTGCTTTGGTCGCTTGGGCGCGGAAGCGGCGAATATAGTTTTCAACGTGCGCTATACGCTCTTGTTGTTTTTCATAACTCGCTTGTTGCTGCGCAAGTTTTTCAGCGCGCTGACGTTCAAAGGACGAATAGTTGCCGCTGTAGTTATCGAGCTTTTGACGTTCGATATTAACGATGCGATCAATAATATTGTCGAGGAAGTCGCGGTCGTGCGAAATAATAATCAGAGTGCCCGCATAGCGCTTAAGCCACTCTTCTAACCAGAGTGTTGCATCCAAATCCAAGTGGTTGGTCGGTTCGTCGAGCAACAATAAATCTGACGGGCACATCAACGCCTGTGCAAGATTTAAACGAATGCGCCAGCCGCCAGAAAAATCGGTAACGGGGCGTGCATCGTCGCCGGAGTTGAAACCTAAACCATTTAATAACTGTTGCGCGCGTGCAGGAGCGGAATAGGCGTGGATATTTTCCATATCGCCGTAAAGGTGAGCTAGTTTGTCGCCATCGCTTCCCGCTGCAACAATTTCGCGCTCAAGACGGCGCAATTCGCTATCGCCATCCAGCACATAATCGAGCGCACTGCGGCTGGTGTGGCCAACCTCTTGCGCCATATGCGCGACCCGCCACTGCTTGGGAATATCCAAGGTGCCGGTATCGCTGGCGAGTTTGCCCAGCAACATTTGAAAGAGGGTGGATTTACCGGTGCCATTGCCGCCAATCAAGCCAACTTTTTGGCCTGGGTAAATTGTGAGGTCGGCTGCATCCAAGAGAAACTTGGGGCCGCGTTGCAGTGAGATATTTTGTAATTGAATCATGGCGCGCATTCTAGCAGACTGAATAACCCTTGCGGCCAGCTAAACAGATGATTCTATGAATACAACTACGTCACCTCAGTCACTGTGGGATTTCGCCCTCGCATTTTATGCACAGCCCCAAGTTGCTGATACCTGTGTGTATTTGCAGGATAGCTACAAGGTTAATGTCTGTTTGCTGATTGGTTTACGCTGGATGGATGAGTCGGGCAAATACTTGAGTCACAATGAGCTTGCAGATTTGCAATTGCATATCCAAGCTTGGACACAACTAGTCGTCGAGCCTTTGCGATCATTGCGTCGCTTATTAAAACAGCCAGTAGCTGGCTACCCGCAAGATGAAACTCAGGCGCAAATACGCACCGCAATTAAGCAGGCGGAGTTATTGGCAGAAAAGAAGTTATTGCTAGCGATTGAAGCTTGGTCACAACAGCGAGTGCAACCTCAAGATATTCATATTAAATCTAATCTTGAGGTTTATTTAGCTGTGCTATGTGTGAACCGAGAGGTGATTGAGCTGCTGCAAAGAAAATTCTAAGGTGTTGAACAAGTAGCGCGCCTGCTTAGATTCATGGCAAGCAGGCGCGCTTGAAATTAAACCTCAGTGTTAGGTTTTTCTATATCGCTATTTTCCAATGCTGTTTCTGGTGTGGCTACTGTTTCAATCGCCGCTTCAACTTGCGTGGGCGCTTCTTGATTTAATTCAGCGAGCGGTGCAGATACCTCTGCAATCACTGCCTCATTAATAGGCGCTTCAGTCCTTTCAGCCGCGCCTTCGTTGCTAAGCACTGGCTGCGCAACGACAGCTTTTTTCGCCGGAGTTTTTCTTGCCGGTGCTTTTGTTACAGGTGCTTTTTGCGCAGGCGCTTTTCGAACAGATGTTTTCCGCACATGTTTAGCGGTTGCACTCTCTGTCACGGTTGTTTCTGCTGTCTCAGTTGCTACATTTTCCTTCGCTAACTTGGCTGCTGCTTTAGCATCCTTCTTGGCCTTTTCTTTGGCTAATTTTTTTTCAGCCTTGGCGATGTTTTTCGCCGCTTTTTTATCTTCTTTAATGATGGCTTTTTCTTTTTTGGTGAATTTTATTTTTTTGCCGAGTTTCTCGCCCGCCATGACTTTAGCCACATCTGTGGCAAATTTGTCGGTAGCTGCTTGCGCGGCGACCAGAGCGCTATAAAGCTCATCAGCACTGGCCAATTTTGCTTGTTGTGCAACTAAAGCCGCCTGCGCAGTTTTTAACCGTGCAAGTGCGGCAGGAGTGCTACTCGCTTTGGCTTCGATGTCATCCACTTTTTGTTGCGCGGCAGCCGTTGCTTTCTGTGCGGCCAAGAATGTTTTTTCAGCCGCTATGAATTCTTGTGCCCGTGCTGCTTCAAGTTGGGCGGTCACTTTGGCAATTTGTTGTTCAATATTAGCAATTGATGCTGGAGTGATCTTATTAAGAGACATGATGAAATCCTATAGAAAGGTCGTGTAGGGCTTAGCAAAGTCCGAGTAGTCTAATCTGACGCCAAGATAATGTGTGTTACAGTCTGGTGACATTCATCGCAGCAGATCTGTTCGCTGGCGATCCTATAAATAGGGTAGGCGGGTAAATTT
>CAUOQW010000376.1:0-3635 GCA_963506825.1 uncultured Cellvibrio sp. | reverse complement strand
TGCCAAACTTTGGTATCCAAGAACATATGGCCCACAATGAATTGACCGAAGAAGTTTTCTCGCATGCGTACAAGTTTGAAGACGGATTTTTCACTCCAGGAGAGATTGCGGGCCACGGTGTGGATATTGATGAAACACTCGCCGCGAAATACCCTTACAAACGCGCGTGCTTACCAGTTAATCGCTTAGAAGATGGGACCCTATGGAATTGGTAACCAGTCCAAAACACATAGAGGTTACATATGAACAATCTTCACAAGCTTACCTTGGCAAGCATGATCGCCAGCACATTGCTGTTTGCCTGCCAAGAGAAAAAGGCTGAAGTTCCGGCCGCTGACGCAACTGCAAACTCTGCGGCAGCCGTCGCTGAAACAACAGTGGAAACAAAAGCTGAAAAAAAGCCTGAGTTTATTTCAGAGCCCTTAGTTACCAATATTTACACCGCAGACCCATCAGCACATGTCTTCAATGGCAAAATTTATATTTACCCATCTCACGATATCGAATCTGGCATTGCGCAAAACGATAATGGCGATCACTTCGATATGAAAAATTTCCACGTACTATCTCTGGATAGCGTGGGCGGCGAAGTAAAAGACAATGGCGAAGCCATCAACATTAAAGACATCCCATGGGCTGGCCGCCAACTTTGGGCGCCCGATGCCGCAGAAAAAAATGGCAAATATTATTTGTATTTCCCCGTTAAAGATAAGCAAGATATTTTTCGTATAGGTGTAGGCGTTAGCAATTCACCTATAGGCCCATTCAAGGCAGAAGCAAATCCTATTGAAGGTAGCTTTAGTATCGACCCTGCGGTATTTAAAGATAGTGATGGCAGCCACTACATGTATTTCGGTGGCATTTGGGGCGGTCAATTACAGCGCTGGGCAACGGGCACTTACAACCCTGCAGATACCTATCCAGAAAATGACAAGCCAGCACTTTCTCCCAAAATTGCCAAGCTGAAAGACAACATGCTGAGCTTTGCCGAAAAACCACGCGATGTGCAAATTTTGGATAAAGACGGCAAGCCACTCACCAACGGCGATAACAACCGCCGCTTCTTTGAAGCATCTTGGGTGCACAAATACAACGGCAAATATTATTTCTCTTACTCAACCGGCGACACACACAATATCGCTTACGCGATTGGTGATAATCCCTACGGTCCATTCACCTACCAAGGTGTAATTTTGGAACCCGTATTAGGTTGGACCAACCACCACTCCATTGTTGAATTCCAAGGTAAATGGTATTTGTTCTACCACGACAGCTCACTCTCCCGCGGTCAAACCCATTTGCGCAGCGTGAAAGTAGCCGAACTTCATTACAACCCAGACGGCAGTATTCAAACCCTGAATGCTTTTAAAAAATAACGCGATTGAAAGCTGTACAAACCTATAAGCCCGGCCAAAACCGGGCTTTTACATTTATTAACCCCGATAAACTTTCTTGTGTTTGACAAGGATTATCGGCTTTGCAAAGATGTTTAGGTACAAATAAAGATTACTTAAATACCAATAACAAAGAGGTAATTTCCATGGCTACTTTATCTAAAGCTTCAGTAAAGATGTTTTTCTACGCATTCACTTTATCTGCCCTATCTGTACACGTTGTAGAAGCCGCAGATAACGCAAAGCCAGCCATAAATCCAAACTTTAATTATATGAGTGATGGCCAAGCAGTCAGTGGTTGGGGTATTCAGTTAGGCGACCCCGAAAACTGGGCGACCTCGGTTGATGCAAGCCGCAGAGCAAAATCTGCGTCAGGTAAAGTTGCTATTGAGCCCGCTGATAGAACCGGCAATGGCGATGCGCTTCAAGTATCCTGGTCTCCGCGCAAAGATCTCAAAGGTGTTTTTAGCATATATGGAGCACCGATTGATTTGAGTAAGTTTGAAAATGAAGGTGCGCTTGTATTGGATATGAGACTAGACACTAAGCCTGATAAAAATGTTACCTTCGGTATGGATTGTGGTTATCCATGCCGTAGCGAAATGCATGTATCAAAAATCCTTAAAGATTTAACAAAAGATGAATGGACAACGCTCCCTATCCCATTAAATTGTTTTACCAGAGAGGGGCTAGACATTAAAAAAGTTAACGGCCCCTTAGTAATCAGTACCGATGGAAAATTAAAAATCACCATTGCTAATGTTCGCCTACAAAAATTACCCGAAGGTGAAAAAGGCTGTGCTAAACCCTAGTGCAGCCGCATAAACACAGACAGAGAAATAAAAAAGGGGGTTCCTGTACAAATAAGGAACCCCCTTTTCTTTTTCAGATAGATGTCTTGCTGACATTGATCACATCATTTTTTCGGCCTTACAATTGTGCGCAATAAAATCAGCATGGGTAGGCATGTAATCAACTGAACGCTGAATCACTTGGCGCACACTTTCAAGGCGCTTTGTAATTTCATCTTCAGGCATACGATCAACCAGTGGGTCATAGGCTTGTGGCGTAATCCCCTGCCCTAAGAGCACCTCAACCCAGCTCAGCTCACAAAACATTTCAACCGTCTGCCGAAAGACACGGCCACTTGATTTGAAAAGATCTATTCTACGAGAAAGAGCTTCTGGTATAGACATGGTACGACAATAACGCCAAAAATCTGAATCGTCCCGTTCATTTACGTAATAGTGCAAAATGATGAAATCACGAATTTTTTCATATTCAAAATCAGACTGACGATTAAATTCATCGATATCGGCTGGATTAAAATCATTTACAGGAAATAGCGCTAGCAAACGTGCAATGGCAGATTGAACTAAATGGATACTGGTTGACTCCAGCGGTTCAAGAAACCCTGATGCCAAACCAATAGCAACACAGTTTTTATGCCATATTTCTTTACGCTTTCCTGCCGTGAATTTTATTAACCGAGGTTCAGTTATGGGAGGAGCCTCAAGATTATCGAGCAAAATTTCACGCGCTTTTTCCTCACTCATATATTTACTGGAGAACACATGCCCGTTACCAACACGATGCTGCAATGGAATTCGCCACTGCCAGCCGGCAGCGTGTGCAGTAGATCTTGTATAGGGTACCAAGTCTGTTGCGCTTTCACATTGCACAGCCCAGGCTCTGTCACATGGCAGCCAATGGCTCCAGTCTTCAAAACCTACTTTCAATGCATCACCAATAAGTAGTGCTCTAAAACCAGAACAATCAATAAATAAATCACCCTCAATCACCTGCCCACTATCTAGCAGCAAGGATTTAATAAATCCATCTTCAGGCCTTAAATTAACCTGTTGTACTTTTCCCTCTAGACGCACTATGCCGCGTTGCTCAGCATAATTGCGCAGATATTTAGCATACAACCCTGCATCAAAATGAAAGGCGTAAGCAATATTGGATAAAGGAGAATTCCCTCTATCTTCAGACCGCATAAATTTATTGTGATGGATTGCTTTAGCATTTAATCCGTATTCATCTAAATAAGGTGCTTTCCCCGCCAAATGCATTTTTAGCCAATATTGATAAAAATGCAGTGAATTCATATCTTTGCCAACATCACCAAAAGCATGGATGTAACGGTCACCCATTTTTCCCCAGTTTACAAACTCAATCCCAAGCTTGAATGTGCCCTGAGTGCTTTTTAAAAAATCATTTTCGTCGATCCCAAGTGTT
>CAUOQW010000375.1:0-3643 GCA_963506825.1 uncultured Cellvibrio sp. | reverse complement strand
TTTGTTTTCGGTAGAGAATTATCTCTATGTTTTATACGGTATGAAATATATAACCAGAACGCCACTTTTATCTAATTATGAGATTGATTTCAGCAAGGCGCAGTTGCAACAAGTTCAACAGGTATCGAAAAAACTTGCCAGTGAATTGCCCGGCCACCGCGAGTGGATCACTAAATTTAAGCTTGCTGTAGGCGATGCTTATTTGGGATAAGCTTTTTAGAAAGCGACAAAGGTATTGACTGTCAGGCGCCCAGTACGTGGATCTGAGTTGATGCTGTGCACAGGATCTATAAGGTAGGGTGAGTGAATGACGCAACTGCGATAAATCACCATACGATTTACTGCGGCGGGCAAAAAGCCGATTTTGGTGAAGCGCTCGTCGGAATCGGTGAAGTAACGTTGCGCTGGCTTTTTTGCATTTAGCTCCGCAAAAAAAATATCCAGGTAGCGGTCAGAATTGGCGGCGGTAATAAATTCAAGGCCTGTTGAATTGTGACGATAAAATGCCGTGCCGCCATGTGTCTGGTCGCAAAGATATAGCAGTACGGCAAACTGATTGACATTGCTGGTGTCAAAATGCGGTACACATTGAATGGGGCCAAGATTTTCGGGCTGAGTTGTCATCAGTGATATAACACATTCGCTTTTACGCATTTCTAGAGTTTCAGCTATGTCAAATTCCTTTTGTATTAGCGGTTTAATAAAGTCTGTAACTAGCTGCGAATAAGTGTTCGGTGGTACAAGTTGGACGCCAGGGTAGCCTTTGCCCGCAGCTTGCCCAGGGGCAGGTTTAAAATTATCTTGTGCCGCAAAATCTATTAAGGCTTGTGGGTGCTCTAATAGATTTTCAATCACAATGATTTTCTGTATGGCGTGAGCGGCGTTAAGCAATTTAATCGAAAGATTTTTGTTTAGAGTATAGCGGTGAGTGCTGGTCGTATTGAAATCTGTCATAGGATTGCGGCTGTGATTGGATGTATTTGTTGAGTAAAAGAGCGTGGGAAAAAAATGAAATAAATACCTAAATAGTAGCGATTCTGTTAGGTTTGCCAAGCATTTTTACGAACCCAAATAAGTGTAGCCTGGTTGGTTATTTTCAAACACAGATTTTCATGATGTGCATTCTGTATGCAAGCAAAAGATAATTACTTTTTATGGCAATATGCAGTTGATTACGGATGGATTTATTGTGTTTCCCCCTCTTTGCAAATATTGCTTAATGCGACCACATTATGTGGCCATAATGTGGTTCAAAGATGCGCAATAATTGTTTGACAACGTTGTCTCATGAGGTTAATCTATTCTCGAGTTAAAGGTTAGTGTTTGTCTGTTGTGAGTCAATCCTGTTGCTGGCGCCGCAAGGTGCCAGATTTTTTCGTGGAATAAGATAGACGTGCTACAAAAAATTAAAACATCGGCTGCGTCATGCCGAGCCTGATTAGTATGTATTTAGGGTAGTAATTGAGGTCATCATGGGAAAAGCGCCAAA
The DNA here is from genome assembly GCA_963506825.1 of uncultured Cellvibrio sp. Classification (GTDB taxonomy): domain Bacteria; phylum Pseudomonadota; class Gammaproteobacteria; order Pseudomonadales; family Cellvibrionaceae; genus Cellvibrio. The sequence continues at coordinate 2,154 of CAUOQW010000375.1, read as the reverse complement.
TCTTGGCTCAGGGCAACTTTTTATCGGTATCGACGGCGGAGGCACCAAATGCCGTGCGCGTTTATTTTCTGCCGACGATAAAGTGCTTGGCACAGGTGTCGGTGGTCCGGCTAATCCCTTGCACGGTCAGTCGCAAACCAAAGCCTCTATTTTACAAGCCGTGGAAATGGCTTTAACCGAAGCGAATTTACCCAACTCAGCTGCTCGCGATTTAATTGCGGGTGTGGGTTTGGCGGGTGTTAATTTGCCCAGTTTGTTTGAGGTGATGAACACATGGCATCACCCTTTTAAAAAAATGTATCTCACGACTGATTTACATATCGCCTGTTTAGGTGCGCACACTCGCGACGAAGGCGCAGTCATGATTGCGGGAACGGGTTCTTGCGGTTATTCATTTGTGAATGGTAAAGCCACTATTTTGGGTGCGCACGGTTTCCCCTTTGGCGATAAATGCAGCGGTGCATGGATTGGTTTAGAGGCGGTTAAAGCGGTTTTGTTAGCATCTGATAATCTTGGCCCGCAAACGTCTCTGAACGAATTAATTGGGGATCACCTAAAAGCTAAAGGTGTAATGATTGTGGATAGAATGGGTGCGGCAAAATCCAGCGATTATGCGCAGCTCGCCCGCTTTGTATTAGAAGCCGCTGAATTGAAAGATGAAGTCGCAGTGAAGATTATGCGCGAAGGCGCAGATTATATGAGTGCCGTTGCTGAGAAGTTATGGGCAACAGGCCCGAGCCGTATGTCATTAATTGGTGGTTTATCTGGCCCTTTAACACCTTGGTTAAAACCGAGCGTTGCCGCGAGTTTATCTGAACCCATTAGCCAGCCAGAATTTGGTGCCGTTTATTTTGCAAGGCAGCAACACGCGTTAGCGAACAATTGAAATTGCCATAGCTTTTAACGTTTTATTCCTGCTTGTTTATAAAATTAATAACAAGCTCGTTTTTGCGAGCGCCATGAGGTCATTGTCATGAATGCAAGTGCCGAAAATACGCAACCCAATACCAATATAAAAAGCAGTACATTAATTCCTATGATCATTATAGGAACCTTATTTTTTGTATTTGGTTTTGTGACTTGGCTAAATGGTTCGCTAATTCCGTTTTTGAAAATTGTTTGTGAGCTTAATGAGTTTCAAGCGCTGCTGGTCACTTTTGCATTTTATATCGCCTACACCTTTATGGCCTTACCCGCATCTTTAGTGCTTGGAAAAATCGGTTTTAAAAATGGCATGGTGTTCGGTTTGGGCATAATGGCCTTGGGCGCGCTGCTCTTTATTCCCGCTGCAAAATCTGCAACTTACGCTTTATTTTTAACGGCGTTGTTTGTATTGGGTGCAGGCCTTACGCTATTACAAACGGCTTCCAATCCGTACATTGTTTGCATTGGCCCGCGTGAGAGCGCGGCCATGCGTATCAGTATTATGGGCTTAATTAATAAATCGGCTGGCGTACTGGTTCCGCTGATATTTACCGCGTGGATTTTAACCGGTATGGATCAATTCTCTACGGAAAATTTAGCAGCTTTGGATTCCAGCGCGCGTGCAGAGCGATTAGGTGAATTGTCATCGCGGTTGGTCACGCCCTATATCATCATGGCAATTGTTTTAATTGCGCTTATGGCCTTTGTGTTCTTCTCACCTTTGGCTGAGTTAAACCTTAATGAAGAAAAAACTGAATCAGAAAATAATGCGCTCGGCGTTTTACAGTTCCCACAATTAATCCTCGGTACTATTGCGTTATTTTTATATGTGGGTGTGGAAGTGATAGCGGGAGATACGATTGGTTTGTATGGTCGCAATCTTGGAGTGGAAAATTTCGGTGCGCTTACTTCCTACACTATGGGGTTTATGGTGTTGGGCTATTTAGTGGGCGTTAGCTGTATCCCCAAATATTTATCGCAAGCGAATGCCTTATTGCTGAGTGCTGTTTCTGGTTTGGTATTTGTTGCAGGCGTCTTATTTTCGTCTGCGAGCGATTCAGGTATTTCGCAGATTTTATTAGGTTGGGCTGGTGTTCCCGCTGTGCCTAACAGCGTGTTTTTCCTCGCGCTCTTGGGTTTTGCCAATGCTTTAGTGTGGCCTGCTATTTGGCCACTGGCGTTGCAGGGCTTAGGCAAATACACCAGCACAGGTTCTGCTTTATTAATTAT
>CAUOQW010000374.1:0-3649 GCA_963506825.1 uncultured Cellvibrio sp. | reverse complement strand
TATTAACGATGTACGTACCACCGCCGATTCGCTTTCTGCGGCTTCTGAAGAAGTCAGTGCAACGGCACAATCGCTCAGCCAATCTGCCACCGAACAAGCAGCCAGTATTGAGGAGACAAGTGCATCAATGGAGGAGATCTCGGCTTCTATTAGCCAGAATAACGACAACGCCAAAGTTACCGACAGCATGGCTACGCAAAATGCTAAAGAAGCGACTCAAGGTGGTGAGGCCGTGCGAAATACCGTGAGCGCCATGCAGAAAATTGCTGAAAAAATCAGTGTGATCGATGACATTGCCTACCAAACGAATTTGCTCGCACTCAACGCGGCGATTGAAGCTGGGCGCGCGGGTGAACATGGCCGTGGCTTTGCGGTGGTGGCGAGTGAGGTACGTAAATTAGCGGGGCGCAGCCAAACTGCCTCAAAAGAAATTGGCGAGCTGGCAAATAGCTCAGTAAAACAAGCCGTAGGCGCGGGCACACTGCTCGATCAAATGGTGCCCTCTATTAAGAAAACAGCAGACTTGGTTCAGGAGATTTCTGCTGCCAGCCAAGAGCAAAGCGTGGGTGCCAATCAGATCACTTCCGCAATTTCGCAGATTAGTATTGCCACTCAACAGAATTCCACTGCATCGGAAGAGCTGTACGCAACCGCAGAAGAACTTTCTCACCCAGCGTCGCAACTGCAGGAAATGATGGAGTTTTTTAAATTGGCTCGTTAAGTTAGTTTCAAAGAGCTTTGTACGGACAATTTATCGCATCGCAAGCACCGCTTTATGATCCGAAAACGCATGAATACATCCTTGTAGCTCCCTCAAGTCGTCCCTGACTTGAGGGTTTCGGATCATAAAGCGGTACTCGCTCAAGAAGATTAACTTGCGTGCAAATATTTTTTAAAAAAATCCACTCATAAAAAAACCGCACGTCTTTTGGAGGTGCGGTTTTTTTATATTCGGCTAAGAAAAATAATTAACCCGTATTACGCATACCCGCCGCAATACCCGCCATAGTCACCTTCAATGCGCGCTCTAAATCCGGGCTAATGGATTTGCTGCTGCGGTATCGTTTCAGCAACTCAGCCTGCAAGTAATTGAGCGGATCAACATAAGGCTTGCGCACTTCTAGTGATTGACGCAATAAAGGCTCATCTTTTAACAGAATGTCTTGTTTCTTGAGAGCGTTGATTAAAGTCTCTAATGCTTTTAAATCATCGCGTAATTGTTTGCCAAGACCATGATATTCCGCTGGCACCAACTGCTCTTCGTAATAGGTACAAATGGGGCCATCGGCTTTACCGATTACCATTTCTAACAAATCGAGGAAGCTGGAGAAGAACGGCCAGTTGGCAACCATATCGGCCAAGGTTTGCGGCTCGTGCTCCAAAGCGTATTCAAGCGCCTGACGTGCACCCAACCATGCAGGCAAGTTCAAGCGCACTTGCGTCCACGCAAATACCCATGGAATTGCGCGCAAGCTTTCTACGCCACCAGTGGATTTACGTTTTGCAGGGCGACTGCCAAGCGCTAGCAAGCTCAACTCTTGTTCAGGTGTGAGGCTGCGGAAGTAAGGTACAAAATGCTCATGACCGCGCACAACACTGCGATAAGCCTCAAGGCTAGATGCGCCCATGCGCTCAATTAGGTCACGCCACTCAGGTGCTGGTGCATCGTGGGGCGATATGGTCGCGCGCAAAGTTGCTGCCACATAAGACGACAAGCTACTGAATGCCACGCGCGGTAAACCGAACTTGTAGCGAATCATCTCGCCCTGTTCAGTTACGCGGATGCGGCCATGAATCGAACCGGGCGGTTGCGATGCCATAGCTTTTTCTACCGGGCCGCCGCCACGGCCAACGGTACCGCCGCGGCCATGGAACAACACCAGCGATACTTCATATTTATCGGCCAAGGCAACCAACTTCTCTTGCGCCTTATATTGCGCCCAGGTTGCCGAGAACTTACCGGCATCTTTGGCCGAATCGGAATAACCGATCATGATGGTTTGATCTTTGGCGCTGTATTTCTGATACCAATCGATGCTCCACAGCCGATCCATCACAATCGGCGCGCGGTCGAGGTCGTCGAGAGTTTCAAACAATGGAACAATCGGCATATCCCAAGTCATGCCGCACTCTTTCAACAGGAGTGCAACTGCGAGTACATCCGATGGCTGCTGCGCCATGGAGATCACATACTGCGACAAAATCTCACGCGGCTCATTGGCCACTACGCGGCAAGTCGCTAGCACTTCAGCAGTGTCATCACTTACTGGCCAGTTCACTGGCATCAAGGGACGCTTGCTATTCAACTGCTCTAACAGGAAGGTTTGACGCTGTTCTTCAGACCATTCGGCGTAATTGCCCAAGTCTAAATAAGACACTAATTCATCAATAGCTTTTACATGGCGCTCGCCGTCTTGGCGAATATCCAAGGGCACTAGGTTGATACCAAAACAGTGAATACGACGGATGGTATCCATCAATGGGCCATTGGCGATATGCGGCAAGCCCACATCGTTCAAGGATTTGTAGCAAACCATTAAAGGTTGCAACAAGTCTTCGCGGCTGGTGATCAAGTCTTCTGGCGTTTCTACAATGCGGCCTTGCAAGCGAGCTTCAGCCCACTCTAAAGTTGCTTGAATACGCTTGCGCAGGGTAAACATGGCATCGCGGTAGGGCGTTGCACTTGGGTAAAGCGCGCGCAACTCTTCGCTCGCTTCACTCATACTCAGGTCGCCGCCTAAGCTGTACACATCGCGCGAGTAAAGCTCGGCAGCCATCCAGCGGCCAAGTAACAAGACTTCACGGGTAATTTTGTGGGTTACGTTGGGGTTGCCATCGCGGTCGCCGCCCATCCACGAATAGAATTTGAAGGGCTGTACGTCAATCGGCAAGGGCTGATCGAGGTGGCGCTTGCTCAGGCGATCAAGGTGACGAATAAAGTCTGGCACCGCTTCCCACAGGCTGTTTTCGATAACGGCAAAACCCCATTTGGCTTCATCGATAGCGGTTGGGCGCGTAGTACGGATTTCATCGGTAGCCCAAATCTCCTCTACTAAACGGTGCAAACGGCCACGCAATTTATCTTGTTCGAAAGTTAGCAAGCTGCCGTTTTGTTTGTCGGCCAAGGTATCTACGATTTGGTCGTATTTGCGAATCAGGGTGCGACGGGTCACTTCAGTGGGGTGTGCGGTCAACACCAATTCGATGCTTAACTCGCTGATCTTTTTGGCTAAGGCTTCTTTACCGTACTTCTCTGCAAACTCCACCAACATGGCCTGCAAGCCATCGTCGCGCTCAGATTCAGCACTGGAGAAATACTCTTGATCGGCAATATTGGCCAAATTCAGGAATTGGTTGAAGGCGCGTACGATGGGCAGAATATCGGCATCGTCCAACTCGCCCAAGAGCTTTACCAAAGGAGCCGAATCACCGATCTCAGTGCGGGTAATAGCCTTAACCAATTTGCGAATCCCCTCGACTTTAGCAAACAAATCTTCGCCTTCATGGGCGTGAATCGTCTCACCTAAGAGTTCCCCTAGTAGGCGCACATTCTCGCGCAGGGTTTCAGGCAGCTTTAACATCGGACGTCTCTCCAGAAAAACAAGGGCCAAAAAAACAGGGCCAACAGATCGAGGGACTAAAATGAAGC